>NZ_JBFUDR010000289.1:0-8035 GCF_056404615.1 Massilia sp. P2_C2
GTTGTACGCGTCTCGATAACGCATGGTGGGCTCGGGGAGCCCACCCTACGATAAGGCAGGCGGTAGGGTGGGCACCCCGTGCCCACGCGGACGTTTGTAACGTGTTGGCGTTGCGCTAACCGATCGTCGCGATGACCGGCGTGTGATCCGACGGCTGCTCCCACTTGCGCGGTTCGCGGTCGATGACGCACGCTTCGCAACCCTTGGCCAGCGCCTGGGACAGCAGGATGTGGTCGATGCGCAGGCCGCGGTTGCGGCGGAACGCCATCTGGCGGTAATCCCACCAGCTGTACTGCTTCTCGGGCTGCTCGAACAGCCGGAACGCGTCGACGAGCCCGAGCCCGCACAGTTCGCGCAATGCCTCGCGCTCCAGGTCGGAACAGTGGATCTGGCCGGCCCACAGCTCGGGGTCGTGGACGTCGCGGTCCTCGGGGGCGATGTTGTAGTCGCCCAGGATCGCGAACCGTTCGTGGATCGCCAGTTCCTCGCCGACCCACTGGCGCAGCGCGGCCAGCCAGCCGAGTTTGTACGCATACTTGTCGGAGCCGACCGCCTGGCCGTTGGGCACGTAGGCGCAGATGAAGCGCACGCCGTCGATCGTCGCGGCGATCAGGCGCTGCTGCTCGTCCTGGTAGTGCGGGTTGTTGCGTACGACGTCGGCGATGGGGTGGCGCGACAGGATCGCGACGCCGTTATACGTCTTCTGTCCGCTGAACACGACCTCGTAGCCGGCCGCGTTGATCTCGGCCACGGGGAATTTGTCGTCGGTGAGCTTGGTCTCCTGGATGCAGAGTACGTCGATGGGGGTGGCGGCCAGCCACTGGAGCAGGTGCGGCAGGCGGACTTTCAGCGAATTGACGTTCCAGGTTGCTATCTTCATTCTTGATTCGGAGCCTTGTGTGCATGCGGTTTGTGGCGCGCATGATACCTGATCGGTTGCGCAGATTGGCAACCAGGCCCCGTCCCTTTTGAAGAGACATTCCACCAAAGTTAACTTAAATAAACAAAAATAGACATATTTCACTCTTTATTTCGAAGGATCAATATTGTCATTTCATCCTTAAAATACAATTTTTCACAACAAAGAGGGATGAATGAAAAAGATGAAATTGGCCTTTGCCGCTCTGACGTTTGCGGTTGCGGGTGTTGCGAATGCGACCGTGGTCACGGTGAGCATGAGTGGCCGAATCAATGTCGGCGACGATTTTCTAGGCCTTTTTGGCACGACCCGAAATTTGAATGGCCGTCCGGCCACGTTGACGGTGAGTGTTGAGGATGACGCACCTTACCAGTACGTGACTAATCCCGGAAAGGCCTACCTGGTCGGTACACATGAGTCATTCAACGTTGCCGTCGACTTGGCGGGGACGACTTACAAGTTCAGCTTTGCCGACGCCGCGAATTCGACCGTTTTACTTAGTGCTTCAGGCGGAGTTAGCCTTCATAGCACTGCGATAGACGCATTCGGACGCCCGGTCAGGTTCGATGAATTCATGTCGCAGCCTCTTCATGCGGTTTCGTTGACGGATTACCAGTATATCCCCCTACGAGACAGTTCGGTTCTCCGGATGGCCGCCTTTTCGGTCGGTACAGGTACGGGATCGTACACTTCATTCAACATCGTCAACTCGGTTGCGGTGATCCTGAACGGCGATCCGGTGACGCTCCCTCCGCCAGAGCCGATCCTCGATCCTCTGCCTGCCCCTGGTCCGGCGTCGGTCCCGGAGCCAGCCTCGGCGATGCTGTTCGGTGTCGGACTGCTGGGCCTTGCCACCCTGCGCCACCGTCGACGCTTGCGGTAAGAATCCATTCGGCCTCTATGCATGGCTCGCAAAGCCACGACACGATTGTCATTATTTGCGCTAAATGCAACAAAGATGTCGTAAAATTATTGTCCGTAGAGTAAAAAATCGTAACGGCGCTGGAAAGTTGCGCGGAACTGTGACAAGATGTAACAATCACAGCAAGAGAAGCAGCATTTACGTATTGTCTCCTTCTCGCAAGAAAAAATTGCAGTAGGCCAACTTGCATTGTACTATTAGCATATTACGCTGGAACCAAGTATTCAACAGCAATCCATTGCTTTGATCATGGTTGCCGCGACCGGCCTGGGGCCGGCCTGTGGCAGTGTGTAACGATCGCGGATCCGACAGCAGGATTTGCACACAGTTTTGAAAAGGACAACAATGCGCCAAGCATTCGAAGCATGGGCCCAACGCGATGGCCACATTGTCCGGCGTCGTGAAGACAAGCCGGAAGAGTACCTCGTGTACGAAACCCAGCGCCGCTGGCTGATCTGGCAGGCTGCGCTGGCCCACGGACAGAAGACGGCGGCCGAGGCGCCGCAGAAATTCGCGTCGTCCGAGAACCAGCCGCAGAAGCTGCAGGCTGACGAGGCCGCGGTGCGCAACCGCGTGCTCAACGAGGTACTGGACGCGTTCAGCGAACTCGACGACAACGCCGGCATCGAGGGCCTCGTCAAGGTCATCCAGGGCCTCAAGAAGAAGAGCCGCGCCGCAGTCGAAGAAAAGGCCTGATGCGCTACCGCCACTACAAGGGCGGGGTGTACGAGGTGATCTGCGATGCCACCATCGAGGCGGACCTCACGGCCGTCGTCGTGTATCGCGGGCAGGACGGCAAGACCTGGGTCCGTCCGCGCGACGCTTTCTTCGGGGTCGTCGAGGTGGACGGCGTGCGCATGCCGCGTTTTGCGCCGCTCGACCCGACGCCCGCGCTTCCCTGAGCGTGCCACGCCGGCACGTCCGGGAGGCGCGCCCTCATGTCTTTCCGCATTCTGCCGTAAACCCGGATAAGCATCCGGGTGAAGACATGTCCTATTCTTATTTCCATTTCTCCTGCGCCTGCGCGCTGGCCGCCGTCCTGGGCGGCTGCGTGACGTCGACGGGCATCCCGCCGACGCAGCAGCTGGAAGTCCACACGATCCTCGACCACCGCGACGTGGTCGGCGTCGGCTGCGTGCTGTCGAATGCGGCGGGGCGCTGGTTCGTCGTGGCGCCGGGGCGGGTCACGGTCGAACGCAGCCGTAGTCCGCTGACGATCGATTGCGCGCGCGCGGGCACGGGCGCCGCGCGCGAGGTCGCGCAAGCCCATTCCACCTCGTTCTTCGATACCGACCGCCTGATCGGCAACATCATCGTCACTGCCGGCGGCAGAGGCTACGTCGATCCCAACGACGGCGGCGGCGTCGCCTACCAGGGGACCCTGACCGTGCTGATGCGGCCGGCGCAGGTGCAGGCCGCGGCGTCGGATCCGACGGCGGCGGGCAACGTCATGTTCTGAAGCGATAAAAAAACGGACGCCGCGGCGTCCGTTGTCACATCCTGCAAACCTGCTCGAACCCTGTCCCGGTAGGGTGGGCACCCCTGTGCCCACGCGAACGTTTGCCGTTCGCCCGCGTCCGCGTGGGCACGGCGTGCCCACCCTACCAGTTCGCGCTTACCGGGACAGGTTCTTAGACGCGGTTCAGCAGGAACGTGGTGAGCAGCGGCACCGGACGGCCGGTCGCACCCTTGGCCGCGCCGGACTTCCATGCCGTACCCGCGATGTCCAGGTGGGCCCACGTGTAGTTGCGCGTGAAGTTCTCGAGGAAGCACGCGGCCGTGATCGACGCGCCGCCCGGCGTGCCGATGTTGGCGAGGTCGGCGAAGTTCGACTTCAGCTGTTCGTTGTAGTTTTCGCCGATGGGGAAGCGCCAGGCGACGTCGTTCGCCTGCCTGCCGGCGTCCAGCAATTCCTGGGCGAGGGCGTCGTGGGCATCGTCGTGGCGGGTGAACAGGCCCGACGTGTGGTGGCCCAGGGCGACGATGCAGGCGCCCGTCAGGGTGGCGACGTCGACGACGGCGGCCGGCTTGAAGCGCTCGGCATAGGTCAGGGCGTCGGCGAGGATCAGGCGGCCTTCGGCATCCGTATTCAGGATCTCGATGGTGGTGCCGTTCATCGCCGTGACGATGTCGCCCGGCTTGGTGGCGCGGCCCGACGGCATGTTCTCGCAGGCGGCCACGATGCCGACGACGTTCAGCTTCAGGCCCATCTCGCCGATGGCGCGGAAGGTACCCAGCACCGAGCCGGCGCCGCACATGTCGTACTTCATCTCGTCCATGTTCGCGCCCGGCTTCAGCGAGATGCCGCCCGTGTCGAACGTGATGCCCTTGCCGACGAGGACGACCGGCGCGTCGTTCTTCTTGCCGCCGTTATGCTTGAGGACGATGAACTTCGGCGGTTCCTCGCTGCCGCGCGTGACGGACAGGAAGCTGCCCATCTTGAGGGCTTCGAGCTGCTTGCGGTCCAGGACTTCGATGTCGAAGCCATGGTCGCCGGCCAGCTTCTTCGCCGTGTTCGCGAGATAGGTCGGGGTGCAGACGTTCGGCGACAGGTTGCCCAGTTCCTTCGTCAGGTTCGTGCCATTCGCGATGGCCTGCGCCTGCGCCAGGACGGTCTTCAGCTGGGGCGTGGTCTGCGGGACAGCGACGGCCAGCTTGCGCACGCCGGTGGGCGCCGGGTCCTTCTTGCTCTTTTGCGCGTCGGTGCGGAACTCGGCGTCGTTGGCGGCGAGGACGATGCTGCGCAGCGCCCAATTCAGGTCGCGCTCTTTCACATTCTCCAGCGGGAATGCGATAATGGCATCCTGCGCGCCCAGCGAAGCGAAGGTTTTCAGGGCAGCGGTCACGGCACCGGCAAAGTTCTTTTCGCTGATCGCCTCGTCTGCGCCGATGCCGACCAGCAGCACGCGGGCCGCGGTCACGCCGCCCACGCCGCGCAGCAGCAGGGTGGAGCCGGGCTTGCCGGAGATGTCACCCGACTTGACGGCCGCACTGATCTCGCCGTTCAGATCGAGGGCTTTCGCCGCCTCCGACAGTTTCTTGTTTTCGAACACCGCGACTGCCACACAGCCCGATTTGGCTGCGGCCAGCGTGTTTTTTGTGTCGAATGCTTTTATGCTAAAGTCCATTTGATTCTCCGTTTCGAGTTTTTGACGCGCGTGCTGTCCGAGGAACCTTCCATATGGCACCCGCTCGTGACGGTTCCCTGGGGTTCCTTCAAACCTGCAATTATAACGATCGAATGATTTTCAAACGCGCCCTACAGCGTGAATTGGCCGGTGTGGCCGGCGCCACCTTCACGGTCCTGTTTACGATCTTCATGACCTGGACCCTGATCTCCTTCCTCGGCAAGGCCGCGGGCGGCAAGGTCGCCTCGAGCGACGTGCTGGCGCTGATCGGCTTTTCGGTGCTGAATTATCTTCCATTGATCATCACTCTTACCAGCTTTATCGCGGTCATCGCCACCGTCACGCGCAGCTACCGCGATTCGGAAATGGTCGTGTGGTTCGCGTCCGGCCAGTCGCTGCTGCGCTGGTTGGCGCCCGTGCTCGTGTTCGGCCTGCCGCTGGTGGCGCTGGTGGCCGCGCTGTCGTTCATCGTGACGCCGTGGGCCAAGGTGAAGAGCGCGGAGTTCGTCGAGCGCTTCGAAAAGCGCGAAGACCTCAAGCGCGTCTCGCCGGGCCAGTTCCGCGAATCGACGTCGACCAACCGCGTGTTCTTCGTCGAAGGCAGCACGCGCGCATCGACCGTCGTGCAGAACGTGTTCGTGAATTCCGTCGACGAAGGCAAAAATTCGATCGTCGTCGCCAAGGAAGGCGAGATCGAGCCGGACGGCAAGGGCGGGCAATACCTCGTGCTGAAGAATGGCCGGCGTTACCTGGGCCAGCCGGGCCGCGCTGATTTCCAGTCGATGGAATTCGAGCGCTACCGCATGCGCATTTCCAGCCAGGTGCCCGTGATGGGCACCGACACGCCGGCCGACGCGCTGTCCACGCCCGCGCTGCTGGCGCTGCCGGACAACCGCTTCACGAATGCCGAACTGCTGTACCGGATCTCGGCACCCATCACCTGTGTCGTGCTGATGCTGCTCGCGATTCCGCTCGGCTTCGTCAATCCGCGCGCGGGCAGTTCGGCCAACCTGATCTTCGCATTGTTGATCTTTTTCACGTACAGCAATCTGTCGAAGGTGTTCGAGAACAGTGTCAAGCAGGGCAAGATGAGCTTCGGCATGGCCTGGTGGCCGCTGCACGTGGCCGCGCTCGTCGTCGTAGTCGCGCTGTTCGCATGGCGCCTGAACGTAAACCACCGCTGGCATCCGATGGCGCTGCTGGGCGCCTTCAAGCGCCGCCGGATGCTGCGCGACGCGCGCGCCGGCGCCGCGCAGGAGGGCGCGCAATGAAGATCTTGCAGCGCTATTTCCTGGTCAACATCGTGCAGGCCGTCGCGTTCGTGCTCGTGGCTCTGCTCGGCCTGATCGCGTTCATGGACCTGACCCAGGAACTGCCGGCCGTGGGTAAAGGCGGCTACATGATCCAGCACGCGGTCCTGTACGTACTGCTGCAGCTCCCCGGCCACGTGTACGAAACGATGCCCGTGGCCGCACTGGTCGGCACCATCTACACGATGGCGCAGTTCGCGCAAAGCTCGGAGTTCACGATCATGCGCGCGTCATCGATGACCACGCAGCAGGCCGGCATCATGCTTGCGAAGATCGGCGTGCTGTTCGTCGCCATCACGTTCCTGTTTGGCGAGGTGATCACGCCGCGCACGGCGCCGGTCGCGGAACGCGTGCGACTGTCGGCGAAAGGGGCGACCGTATCGGCCGAAKTCCGCTCCGGCATGTGGACCAAGGACACCATCCACGCGGGCGGCTCGAAAGGGCCGGTGACGGGCTCGCGCTTCTTCAACGCGCGCCAGATCCGTCCGGACGGCCAGCTGATCGACGTGCGCCTGTACGAGTTCGACAACAGCATGCGCATGCGCTCGCTGATCACGGCCGCCAATGCCACGTTCAGCGGCAACGGCACGTGGCGCCTGAACGATGTCACCGAGACGCTGTTCGCGAACAGCCGCGCACTGCCGGCGCCGGGTACGCCCGCTCCGGCCGGCCAGACGATCCAGAGCACGTTCGGCCAGGAGACGGCGTCCATCTCCACGCGCAAGGTCGCGAACCTGGACCTCGTCTCCGAGATCACGCCGAAGATCCTGTCCGTGTCGCGTTCCGATCCGGCCCAGATGTCGGCCAACGAACTGGCCGTGTACACGCGCCACCTGGCCGAGAACCGCCAGGAGACGGAGCGCTTCAAGATCGCGTTCTGGAAGAAGCTGATCGACCCGCTGTCGATCTTCGTGCTGATGGCGCTTGCGCTGCCGTTCGGCTACCTGCACACCCGCAGCGGCGGCGTGAGCCTGAAGATTTTCATCGGCATCATGATTGGCGTGAGCTTCCTGTTGATTAATTCGCTGTTTTCGCACGTGGGCATGCTGTCGACCTGGCCGGCCCTCGTGACGGCGGCCGCGCCCAGCCTGCTGTTCCTGCTGCTGGCGATCGTCGCCCTGYGCTGGGTGGAGAGACATTAATGGAAAAAGCACTCGTACTGTTCGCGCACGGCGCCCGCGCCGCTGCCTGGGCCGCGCCCTTCCAGCGCCTGCGCGACCTCACCGCGGCGCGCCGGCCGGACTGCACCGTGTCGCTCGCCTTCCTCGAACTGATGACGCCGAGCCTGCCCGACGAGGTCGGTGCCCAGGTTGCGCTGGGTGCGCGCGACATCACCATCGTGCCCGTGTTCCTGGGGCAGGGCGGCCATCTGTTGCGCGACCTGCCGCAACTGCTGGACAACCTGCGTGCCGCCCATCCGGACGTCACGTTCCGGACCGTGCCGGCCGTCGGCGAGGACCCGGGCGTGCTGGCTGCCATGGCCGCGTATTGCGCGGGGGCGACTGAAGCGACCAACTGATTGGTTTGATCCGCGTCAACGCCGTCCATTCACTGGCGTTTGACGGGGAGGGCGCAGACATCGAGACTGCTGTCATGTCCAGCAAGCTCGCTACCCTGTTCGCCCGCCTGCGCGCGGGCCTGTGTGTCTTCTCACTGTTGCCGGCGCCGCGTGCGTGGGTGGAGCTGCGTTGCGCGCGCCGTCTCGACCGGCTGGCGCGCCGCCTGCAGCGCATGCATGCACGCATCGCCTGCATGC
>NZ_JBFUDR010000290.1:0-8034 GCF_056404615.1 Massilia sp. P2_C2
CGGCCGTCGCGCGCCTGTCCGCGCGCGCGACGTCGGCCGTCGCCTGCGCGTGGAACACCTGTTCGCGCGCCAGGTCGAGCTGGTTCGTGTTGCCGGCTTGTGCCATGCGGCCGGCCAGTTCCGCGCCCGCCGCGGCCGACGTCTGCACGCGGCGCGCGTAGTCGAGGGCCTGCCGGCTGGCGACCGCGTCGATCCAGGCGGTGCGCGTCTCCAGCGCGTGGCGCTCGATGGCCGCGCCCACGTCGCGCCGCACCTGCTCGAAGCGCCGTGTTTCCATGCGCGCGGCCAACGGCGTGGTCAGGATGCCGAGCAGGTCGAACGTGAGGCCGCGCTCGATCTCGAGGGCGCCGCCGCCGGCGAGCCGCTTGAAGTCGAACGCCGGATTACGCGGGCGCGCGGCCTGCGCCAGGTCGGCCTGCGCGATGCCGACGTTCCAGTACGTGGCCTGCAGCCCCGGATGGTTGACGAGGGCGATGCGCACGGCCGCGTCCATGTCGAGCGCCGCGCCCTGCGTGAACACGGGCAGGTCGCGCAGGGCGGCGGGCAGTTCCCCGCCACGGTCGGCGTCGCGCGCCAGCTGCGGCGCGACGCCGATACGGGCTTGCGTCGCGGCGGCGACGTCGTCGAAGCCGCCGTCCGGCGTGACGGATGCGCAGCCCGACAGCAGGGCCAGCGCGGCCGCCACGCCGGCGGCAACGAGCGGTCGGGCCAGCGGCATCACGTCGCCTCCTTGTGCTTGCAACAGCCGCACGTGCCGCCCGGCTTGCACGCTGCGGGCTGGCCCGGCCCGGCGTCGTGCCCACAGCAACAACCGCCGTCTTTCGCCATGTTGGCGTGGCCCGCATGTGCGTGCGCCTTGTCCTTGCCGGCGCAGCTGCCGCCGGCCATGCACTGCATGCCCTGCATGCCGTCGCCGTGGGCCATGTGCCCGGCGCTCATGCCGCCGCAGCAGCCYTTACCTTTGGCGTCACCGGCCATGCACTGCATGCCCTGCATGTCTTGCATGTCCATGCCGGCATGATGCTCGTGCGGCATGGCGGCGGTCTTGCCGCTGCCCATGCCGGGCATCGTCAGCTGCATCGGATTGCGACCGCCGACGGTGGCATTGGCGTCGCGCCAGCCCTGGTCGGGGCTGGTGGCCGGTGCGGGTGCGGTCTGGGCATTGACGGTTGGCTGGTAGCGGGTGGCCGGCACGGCTGCCTGCGGATCGGCGGCGCCGGTGGGCGCTTGCGTGCCGGGCTGCGCGCAGCCGGCCAGCAGCCACGCCAGGGTGGCCGTCAGAATGAATCGAAACATGTTGTCCTCCTTCGTATGCGTGAATGGCGCCGCCGCGCCGGTGGCACCGGCGGCGTGATGCGATGCGGGCCTTGCGGACCGCGAACGTCAGGCGACGAGGAGACGGGGAGGGCGTTCCGGCAGGGCCGGGTCGACGCTCGGCACGTGGCCGGCGCGGAAGGGAATCGCCCAGGAGGGCGGCGCGAAAGCCGGCGGCACCAGCGGCGCGGGGATGGGCGCGACGGCGATGCAGCAGTCGGCGCAGGCCCCGTGGTGCTTGTTCTGGACCTTGTCCGGATGCTCGCCGGTGGCGGCTTGCTGCATGTCGTGGCAGTGCTGCGCCGGGGCTGCTGTGGGCGCGGAGGCCGTGGTCTGCGGCAGGCCCGCGGACGGCAGCATGCGTGCCGCGGYCACGCCCTGGAAGGGCAGGGCCAGCAACAGCAGCCAGACGAACAGGGTGCGCAGGACGGTATTCACCTGGCCATTCTAGCACGCGTGTGTTGCATTTCGATGTCAGAGGCGTCCGTCGATGATGCAGGAATGGTCACACGTGTTAGCATTCAGAAATTCCATGGAGGGTTCGGTCGACGATGAGCTTCATGACGCGCATGCTTGCAGCACGGGCCATGCACAGCCAGCGCGATGTGCGCGAACGGGCTATGCAGGTCATCGACAGGGTGATCTTCGACCTCGGGGTCGACCGCTTCGTGCAGGGCACGTTCCGGCTCGATCGCMGCTGCCGCCCGCGGTTTTCGAGCGCGGCGCTCGATCCGGGCCGCGACGGCGTCGCGGTGGACCTCGCCCGGCTGGCCGAATGCGTCGCTCTCCGGGCCGCGGCCCGCGCGGATGCCGATCCCCAGGTCATGTGGCTCTACAAGGCCGCCGTCGTCGACAGCCTGCTGCGCGAATTCCGCGCGGGTTCCGCCCGTTTTCGCGCACTGCCGGCCGCGTCGCCGGGCACGGCGGTGGCCGACGCCGAGTCCGTGTCGACGGCCACCTGACAGAACCGCGCCCGCGTCAGCGCAGCGCCGAGCGCAGCGCGCCGGATTCGAAATAAATGTGCTGGATGGCCGGGTAGGCCGCCACCACGGCCCGTTCGAGGCGCTCGATCGCGGCTTCCACTTCGTCGATGCGCATGCCGCGCCGGAACTGCACGGCGGCCGTCAGCAACACGTCGTCCGGTCCGAGCTGCATGCTGAGGAGCTTGCCGACGCTCTGGATGGCCGGGTCGGCGTGGAGGATCTCGCAGACGCGCCGCGTGGCCTCGGTGCCGATGCCTTCGCCCACCAGCAGCGCGCCCGTCTCGCGCGCGAGCGCGAACGCGGCGCCCACGAGCAGCAGGCCGATCAGGACCGACGCGGCCGGATCGAAGTACGGGCTGTCGAACAGATGGCCGAGGGTGATGCCGACGGCCGCGATGGCCAGGCCCAACAGGGCGGCCGTATCTTCGATGAACACGGTGAACACGGAGGCGTCCTTGCTCGCGTGGACCGTCTGCCACAGCGACGCGCCCGGCTTGCGCCGTTTATTCAGTTCGCGCCGCGATACGTTCCAGCTATAGCCCTCGAAGCACGCCGAGACCGCCAGCACGACGTAGTTCCACAGCGGATCCTGCAGCGGCTCCGGGCGGCGCAGGGCGCTGATGCCATGGTAGATCGACAGGCCGCCGCCCAGCGAGAACACCGAGAGCGCGACGAGCAGCGCCCAGAAATACAGCGCCTTGCCGTAGCCGAAAGGATGGCGCTTGTCGGCCGGCCTGGCGCTGTTGCGTTCGCCGATCAGCAGCAGGAATTCATTGCCCGTGTCGACGGCCGAATGGATGCCCTCGGCGAGCATCGCGGCGCTGCCGGTGATGGCCGCCACGATGAACTTGGCGACCGCGATGCCCAGGTTCGCCACGATCGCGGCGTAGATGACCTTGCGCGCGCCGCCGCCTTGTACGTCTTCCGTGTCGTTGTCCGTCATGTCCCGTCGTTGTCTTGATATGATCGTGGTTCCGTCGAACCAAGTGTAGCCAATCCGCCAGGTGCGGCTTGCACGGCTGGGAGGGCCTGGATGAGCGTACGTAATTTGCGGCAATTGTTTGCCCCGAAGTCGGTGGCCCTCGTCGGCGCGTCCGAGCGCCCGGGGAGCGTCGGTGCCACGCTGTTGCACAATCTGCGCGAAGGCGGCTACAAGGGGCAGCTCTTCCCCGTCAACCCGAAGTACGAGACGCTGGACGGCCAGCCGGTGTGGCCGGACGTCGCCCGCCTGCCGCAGGCGCCGGACCTCGCGATCATCTGCACGCCGCCCGCGACCATCCCCGGCATCGTGCGCGCCCTGGGCGAACTGGGGACGCGCGCCGCCATCGTGATGAGCGCGGGCGTGTCGACGGCGCGCGACCTGCGCGGCCGCAGCATCAAGCAGGCGATGCTGGATGCGGCGCATCCCTACCTGCTGCGCATCCTCGGACCGAACAGCTCCGGCCTGCTGGCGCCCGGACTCGGCCTGAACGCCGGCATCGCCGTGGGCGGTGCGGCGCCGGGCCGGATCGCGTTCGTGTCCGAATCCGGCGCGCTGATGGCGGGCGTGCTGGACTGGGCGCGTGCGCGTGACATCGGCTTTTCCACCTTCATCTCGCTGGGCGAATCGGCCGACGTCGATTTCGGCGACGTGCTGGACTACCTGGCCAGTGACCCCGGCACGGCCGCCATCCTGATCCATGCGGAGAGCGTGCGCTACGCGCGCAAGTTCATGTCTGCCGCGCGCGCGGCGGCGCGCAGCAAGCCCACGCTGATGCTCAAGGCGGGTCGCTCGCTGGAGGCGGCGACGGCCGGCGCCTGCCTGTCCGGCGTGCTGGCCCGGCCCGACGACGTGTACGACGCCGCCATCCGCCGCGCCGGCATGCTGCGCGTATTCACGACGGACCAGCTGTTCGCCGCCGTCGAGACCCTGGCACGAGCGAAGCCCGTGTACGGCGAGCGGGTGGCGCTGCTCGGCAACGGTGCCGGGCCCGTCGTGCTGGCGGGGGACGCCCTGCAATACGGCGGCGGCCAGCAGGCGCAGTTGTCGGCGGACACGGTGGCGAAGCTGCGCGACCTCGTGCCGGAATGGCGCGGCGACGGCCCGCTGAACCTGCGCGGCGACGCGCCGCCGGAGCGCTACCACGACGTCGTCGACGTGCTGCTGCACGACGAACAGGCGAACGCCGTCGTCCTGATCCATGCGCCGAACGCGGTCGTCGACCCGGCCGACGTCGCGCGCGCCGTGGCGCCGCTGGCGCGGGCATCGTCGCGCAACGTGCTCGCGTGCTGGCTCGGCCTGCAGTCGGTGGGCGAGGCGCGCGCGATCGCGTACGAGGCCGGGATGCCGGCCTACCGCACGCCGGAGGATGCCGTGCAGGCCTTCCTGCAGATCGTCCACTTCCGCCGCAACCAGCGGCTGCTGATGGAAGTCCCGGCCGCCGTCGGCGAGCGCGAACCGGACCGCGAACGCGCCCGCGTGCTCGTGCGGGCCGCGCTGGAACGGGGACGGCGCACCGGCCGCTATCTGCTGAACGACCCGGACACGAAGGCGATCCTGGACGCCTACGGCATCCCGACCGTGCCCACGCGCGCGGCCGCGACGCCGGACGACGCCGTTGCGATGGCCGGGGAGATCGGCTTTCCGGTGGCCGTCAAGATCCTGTCGCCGGACGTCGTGCAGAAGTCCGACGTGGGCGGCGTGACGCTCGACCTGGACACGGCGGACGCCGTGCGCGCCGCCACCGAACGCATGCGCAAGCGCCTGGCCGAACTGAAGCCGGACGCGCGCCTGGACGGATTCATCGTGCAGGCGATGGCGCGCAATCCGGAGGCGCACGAACTGATCGCGGGGGCCGCCACCGATCCGGTATTCGGTCCCGTGATCCTGTTCGGCCAGGGCGGCCTCGCCGTGGAAGCCGTGAACGACCACGCGGTCGCGCTGCCGCCGCTGAACATGGTGCTGGCGCGCGACCTGATCACCCGCACGCGCGTGACGCGCCAGCTGGCCGGCTACCGCAACCACCCGCCGGCCGACCTGGACGCCATCGCCGCCGTGCTGGTGCAGGTCTCGCACCTCGTGGCCGACGTGCCGGAGATCGTCGAACTGGACATCAACCCGCTGCTGGCCGACGGCCACCACGCCGTCGTGCTGGACGCGCGCATGCGCATCGCCATGCCCGACCGCGCCGGCCACGCGCTCGACCGGCTGGCGATCCGCCCGTACCCGGCCGAACTGGAAGAGACGGTGGCGTGGCAGGACGAAACGATCCTGCTGCGCCCGATCCGCCCGGAAGACGGCCCCGCGCACGTGGCATTCTTCAACGCGCTGACGCCGGACGACGTGCGCTACCGGATGTTCGTGCGCGTGCGCGAACTGCAGCCGGCGCAGCTGGCGCGCTTCACGCAGATCGACTACGACCGCGAAATGGCCTTCATCGCCACGCGCACCGGCGCCGACGGCCATCCGGAAACGCTGGGCGTGGGCCGCGTCGTCGCGGACCCCGACAACATGAGCGCGGAATTCGCCGTGACGGTCCGCTCCGACCTGAAGGGCAAGGGACTGGGCGCGATGCTGATGAACAAGCTGATCGCCTACTGCCGCGCGCGCGGCACCCGCGAGATCGTCGGCGAGGCGCTGCCGCAGAACGCGCCCGTCATCGGCCTTGTCAGGAAGCTCGGGTTCACCGTCGGGCCGGTGGACGAGGACGAGGGCGTGCGCAAGTTCTGGCTGCCGTTGCGGTAAAGGGCCAGGTCAGCAGGTCGCGCCGGAGACTGTCAATAATCGGTACGCCTGCGCCGGCGTTGAGCGTGACTGGTTATCACTGTAGCGCGTAGCCTGTCGGGATAATCCTTGGCGAAGCGATCAATCACGGTGTTGCTGACACCGGCCTGGCTCAAGTAGGCAATCGCGGCATTGAGATCGAATGCCCGCGCAGTGAGCACAGCTAAGTCAAAACGATCGGCTGACAGCCTGTCTGTGCGCCGTTCGCGCTCACTACGGGGTTGCATTATGTTTCTCCTGAGACATTTGCAGTCTACTCTACATTCCACCAGTCATCGGTGTGGCAGTTAACACAACCGTGGCTGCGTGTTGCCGGTCAGCGTCGGAACCGCACGTCCTCCTGCACCACGGGCGCATCGCCACGCGCCTCCTTGACGTCCTTGCCGCCCTTGGCCTTCTTTGGTTTCTTCGGCTTCTTGACGATCTGCCCGGCCGCATTCGTCTGCGGCACGCGGTGTTCGGGTTCGAAGCCCGTTTCTTCCTTGCGCTGCAAGGTCTGCTTCGTCAAGGTCTCGATCGCGGCCAGTTGCTGGACCTCGTCGGCGCACACGAGCGACACGGCTTCGCCCGACGCGCCCGCGCGGCCCGTGCGGCCCGTGCGGTGCACGTAGTCTTCCGCCACGATGGGCAGGTCGACGTTGACGACGACGGGCAGCTCCTCGATGTCCAGGCCGCGCGCGGCGACGTCGGTCGCCACCAGCACGCGAACCTCGCCGGCCTTGAAGCGGTCGAGCGCGCGCAGGCGCGCGGGCTGCGGCTTGTCGCCGTGGATCGAGTCGGCTGCGATGCCTTGCGCGGCCAGCAGGTCGACGAGCTGGTCGACGCCCTTGCGCGTCTTCACGAAGGCAAGCACTTGCGGCCAGCCGTGCTGTTTCAGCAGGTGCAGGAACAGGTCAGGCTTGCGCTTCTTGTCGACGGGGACGATCCACTGGCGGATCGCCTTCACCGTCGTGTTGCGCGGCGTGGCTTCGATGCCGACCGGATCGTGCAGCAGCCTGGCCGCGAGCGCGCGGATCGTGTCGGAGAACGTGGCGGAGAAGAGCAGCGTCTGGCGGCGCTGCGGCAGCAGCGCGAGCAGGTTGTCGATGTCGCGCGCGAAGCCCAGGTCGAGCATGCGGTCCGCCTCGTCCAGCACGAGGGTCTGCACCTGGTTGAAGCGCACGGCATTCTGGCGCTGCAGGTCGAGCAGGCGGCCCGGCGTCGCGACGAGGACGTCGACGCCCTTGCGCAGCCGCATCATCTGCGGATTGATGCTGACCCCGCCGTACGCGACCATCGTGCGCAGCGGGAGGCCGGCGCCGTAGGCGCGCAGGCTCTCGTGCACCTGCTCGGCCAGTTCGCGCGTCGGCACGAGGATGAGGGAGCGCGTCGAGTTGCTGGCGACCTGGCCGCCATCCATCACGAGGCGCTGCAGCAGGGGCAGGGCGAAGCCCGCAGTCTTGCCGGTGCCGGTCTGGGCGGCGGCCATGACGTCGCGTCCGGCCAGCACGGCGGGAATGGCTTGCGCCTGGACGGCGGTGGGGGTGTGGTAGGACAGCGAGGCGAGGGTGCGCGTGATCTGGTCGATCAGGCCGAGCGAAGCAAACGACATGGGAGGGAGGCGGCTTGGAAAAACCGACAGTGTAACCTGTAGCGGGAACGGGGCGCACAATCCCCCGATGAGCGCCCGACGCATCTGTCCCCCGTCAGGCAGGCGCCGCCCGGCAACCCCGGGCGGACACCTGCCTGGCGCCTTCTTCTACTTCTTGTTTCTCTACTTCTTTGCGTTACGCCGACGCAGCGCGCCCAGTGCCATCGCACCCGCACCCAGCAGCGCGAGCGAGGCCGGTTCCGGCACCTCGCCGCCACCGCCGCCGCCGCCGCCGCCGCCCTCACGCTCGAACGCGCCAATCCGCACGGTTTCCGGTGTTGCCTCGGTGCTTCCCGCCGCGAACTGGATGCCGCCGCCGACGACGCACTGGGTCAGGTCTGGGC
>NZ_JBFUDR010000291.1:0-8032 GCF_056404615.1 Massilia sp. P2_C2
CCTGGCCGCAGCGGTGCGCCCTCGGGTGACCGCAATGTGGGCACGGCCGYCCCCGCGCAGCCTGCTCGATCAGGGCGATRCACTCGGCCGGATGCGCGATGCTRGCGATCCATTCCCGCAGCCGGGCCAGGTCGTTGGCCGACAAAGCGACCGCGGCCAGCATGGCGAACAGGTCGTCGAACGTCAGGCTGCGCATTGTCACTCCGGAAGAGTTAACTCGACAWTGCGTATGACTTCGGCAACAAATTAAAGTTCACATAACAAACGCGAACACAGCCTTTTTCTTTGAGCAGCACCGCGGCAGTGGGCCAGTCACTTGCTTTATTGAAATGCGTCACGAATAATGCGCAGACCTTCACTCGCGCCTGGACCATGAAGCAACCGGAAGATCTGAGCACCATCGAATTGCCGCTCGAGGCGGCGTTGGCGAAGAAGCGGGGCCRCCCGCCGAAGGACGACAAGCTCAGCGACGCGGAGCGGGCCCGCCGCTATCGCGCGCGCCAGAAGGTGCGACCGAAAGGCGTGTGGAACTACGAGCAGGTGACGGCGCTCGCGCGGGCGGAAATCGAACGCCTGCTGGAGGGCGCCGCCGCGCGGCCGGCCGGCGAGGCCGAACTCGTCACACAATGGGCATACGGCATGTTCCTGCTGTGGGACCGCGTGACGGCCCAGCGCCAGGAAGCCGCCGACCGCGCGGCACTCCTCGCCCTCGTTTCGGGCTAGACCTCGGCCAGGCCTCGGTCAGGCGTCGTCCAGCTCGAGCCGGTCCGCGTGGGTATAACAGACGAAGTCGCGGCCGCGCGCGAACGCGAGCAGCGTGATGCCGGCGCGCCCGGCCAGGTCGACAGCCACCAGCGTCGGGGCCGACATGCCGACCAGCGCCGACACCCCGGCCAAGGCCGCCTTTTGCGCCATGTCGAAGCTGACCCGGCTCGTGATCAAGGCATGCGTCACGGCGGCATCTGCGCATTGTGGAAACTACGTATTTCCTGCGCAAAACATCTATTTGAGCCATTTTAACATCCACGATTGTGAGCACGCTGCTACACTCGGGCGAATGACGGGCGAGATCCCGCTGCGGCGACCCCAGTTTCCTTGGCAAGATGGACCATTTACAACTGCAACCCGGCGACATCGGCACCTTCGATCACGACGCCATTCCGCGCCTGCTGTTGCCATCCCCGGCAACGCTGTTCGAGGCGCGTGCCGCGCGCCTGCGCCAGCTGGCGGCCGGCGACGTATCCGGTATCCCCGTCGACAACACGCTGCGCGGCTATCTCACATTGATGGCGTACGTGGCCGACGCCCAGCATGCCGTGGTCGCCCGCCTGGGCGCCACCGGCGTGCCGCTGCCCGACCACAACGCGCTGCAGCTCGCGCACGTCCACAACATGCCGCCGCTGCCCGCGACGGGCGAGCGCCCGGCCGCCTGGCTGAGGGTGTTCGCCCGCCTGCTCGACGCGCTGGACGCCGTCGCCGACCCGCCGCCATCGCTCCCGACCGCGCTGGTGACGCTGCACGCCACGCCGCCGGACTGGCTGGAAAGCGTCGCCGACGCCATCCTCGGCAACTGCGCCGACGGCGCCGATCCGCTGCGCGCGCCCTTTGTCGCCGCCGCATTGCAGGTCACGTGGAGCCTGATGGCCGCCCAGCTCGACGCGGCCTGGGCCCAGCCCCTCGTCACCGGTACGCTGTGTCCCGTATGCGGCTCCCATCCGGTGGCGAGCATCGTACGCAGCGACGGCCGCTACCTGCACTGCGCCATCTGCGAATCGGAATGGCATATGGCGCGCGTGCAGTGTTCCTGCTGCGAGGCCGACGGCAAGACCGCCTACCGGGGCCTCGTCAGCCGGCAGGCCGCCGCGCAGGACGACGGGACGCCGCCGCAGGCCGACGATGCGGCCAAGGTGGCACGCGCCGAGACCTGCGACGACTGCCACGCCTACCGCAAGATATTCAGCCAGGAACACGACCCGCGCGTCGAACCGCTCGCCGACGACCTGGCGAGCATGCTGCTGGATGTCCTCGTGTCCGAAGCCGGCTATGTGCGGGCGAGCGGCAATCCCCTGCTGTGGCTGAAGGACGACGCCTGAATCACAGCGCCGCGGCCGGCCGCAGGTCGGCGACGTCGCGCGGTTCCACGATCTCGATCCCGTTGCGCTCCGCGCGGAAGCGCTTCGACATCGCATACACGGCCTTGCGTACCCGAATCTGCCGGAGTGCGTGTGTACCATCGAACAGACATGGCGCGACCGCAGCATCGAGCTCCTCGGTATCGCGCGATGCCGGGCACTGCCGCCGGCGATGGGTCGGCGGGAGGCGGGAAAGTGACGCCTGTCAGGCACGAGCACGGTCAGCAGGACGGCTCGGGGCAGGAAGAGATCGGTGAGCATTTGTGCACACCTTCTCGATAGCAGGATTCGACGGGCTGCATGCACGGCTCGCGCGGCCGGGCCGAGCCGGCGGCGGACACGCTGCTGTCGGAACCGGCCATCGTCGCGGGCATCGCCAAGGCCACGCTGGAGCCGAACCCGTAGGTCGACTGGGACGCCTGGGTCGCTGACTATGGCAAGGTGCGCGATGCGATCGCGGCAACGTATCCGCAGATCTTCCATGACTTCAACGCACGCATGTGGACGCCGGGCGGCTTCCGCAAACCGGTCGCCGCGGCGAAGCGCGAATGGAAGACGCCGACCGGCAAGGCCAATTTCACGGTACCCGACACGCTGTCGGCCGACCCCGACATGCCCGTGCCGGCCGACGCCCTGCGCCTGTTCACCGTGCGCAGCGACGGCCAGTTCAACACGACGATCTACAGCCTCGAAGACCGCTTCCGCGGCGCGCACGAGCGGAGAGTGCTGTTCATGGCCGGTGCCGACATGGCCCGCCTGGGCCTCGCCGACGGTGTCATCCGTAAAGTCGAGGACCTGACCGTCGTGGAATATGGCGTGCCCACCGGCTGTGTCGCCGGATATTACCCGGAATGCAACTCTCTGATTCCATTGTGGCATTACGCCGWGGACAGCAAGGTGCCGGCAGCGAAATCGATCGCCATCCGGGTCGAGCGCACGGGTGGTCCGGACCGGCCGTTGCACTGATCCGGACGCGACGTTGTCCGGGCCGGAGGGAACCCGTACGTAAATATAGCTGTTCCGCGTTGTGATTATTTGATAGATTCCTGATTGCATTAACGGAATCGCCGATCGTCTGCGCACCCGCAGAGGGTCGTTCATGAATATAACGCAACACGACAGCCATGACATCGCCTCGCAGCCTACCTTCTCCGGAGCAAAGTTTCGACGCAACCGCCTACTGCTCCACCCGCCAGGCGGCCGCTCTGCTCGGTGTATCGCACCGCACGGTGCAACTATGGGTGGAAAGTGGCACGCTGGAGGCCTGGAAGACCGCCGGCGGCCACCGCCGCATCGCGCTGGCATCCATCGAGCGCCACGTCGAACGGCGTCGCCAGGCGATGCTGGACCGCACGGCGCCGACACGCTACCGGGTGCTCGTCGTCGACGACGACCCTGCCACCTTGTCCATGTACGACGCCACCCTGACCCGCTGGGGCCTGCCGCTGGACGTCGTCCGCGCCAGTAACGGCTTCGAGGCGCTGATCCGCATCGGCGAGTCGCGCCCGCACCTGCTCATCGGCGACCTCAGCATGCCTGGTGTCGACGGCCTGCGCATGATCCGCACCCTGCGGGCGAGCGAGGCCTACCGCGACATGGCCGTCGTCGTCGTCAGCGGTCTCGATCCCGACACGATACGGGCGATGGGGTTGCCGGAAGACATCCCCGTGCTGGCCAGGCCGGTGGCACCGGACGCGCTGCGCGTGGCCGTGGAAGCGGCCCTGCTCGGGGAGGCCTGTCTCGAGCGGTAACCAAGCGGTGACATAAGCCCTTGATCTGGCTATAATTTCGGCCTTCGCCCGCCAGGAATTTGCCATGTCACTGCTTACCCACCAGCTCGAACTGCTGTCCCCCGCCAAAACCGCCGAGATCGGCCGCGAAGCCATCCTGCACGGCGCGGACGCGGTCTACATCGGCGGGCCCGCGTTCGGCGCGCGCCATAACGCCAGCAATACGCTGGAAGACATCGCGTCCCTCGTCGAATTCGCGCACCGCTACCGCGCGCGGATCTTCGTGACGATGAACACGATCCTGCACGACGCCGAGCTGGAAACGGCCCGCAGCCAGATCTGGCAGTTGTACGACGCCGGCGTCGACGCGCTGATCGTGCAGGACATGGCGATGTTCGAAATGGACCTGCCGCCCATGCAGCTGCACGCCAGCACCCAGTGCGACATCCGCGCGGTCGAGAAGGCGAAATTCCTGTCCCAGGCCGGTTTTTCCCAACTGGTGCTGGCGCGCGAACTGACCATCGAGCAGATCCGGGCGATCCGCGCGCAAGTCGACACGCCGCTCGAATACTTCATCCACGGCGCGCTGTGCGTGGCATTCTCGGGCCAGTGCTACATCTCGCACGCCGACACGGGCCGCAGCGCCAACCGCGGCGACTGCTCGCAGGCGTGCCGCCTGCCGTACACGCTGTCCGACAGCCAGGGCCGCGTCGTCGCCTACGAAAAACACCTGTTGTCGATGAAGGACAATGACCAGAGCCGCAACCTGGAAGCGCTGGTCGACGCCGGCATCCGCTCGTTCAAGATCGAAGGCCGCTACAAGGACATGGGCTATGTGAAGAACATCACGGCCCATTACCGCCTGCTGCTGGACGAGATCCTGGAACGCCGTCCGGAACTGGCGCGCGCGTCGAGTGGCCGGACGCAGGTGATGTTCACGCCGGACGTGGACAAGAATTTCCACCGCGGCCACACGGATTATTTCGCCCAGGGCCGCCAGCAGACGATCGGCGCGTTCGATTCGCCCAAGTACGTGGGCGTGGAACTGGGCAGCGTGACGCGGATCGGCGGCGACAATTTCGACCTCGTCACGCAGGAGACGATGGCCAACGGCGACGGCCTGAACTACATGCACAAGCGCGAGACCGTCGGCATCCAGGCGAATACCGTGCAGAAGATCGGCGAGGATGCCGAGGGCCAGCGCTGGCGCGTGTTCCCGAACGAGGGACTGGCCACGCTGCCGGGACTGAAAGTTGGCACCTTCATCCACCGCAACCGCGACCACCAGTGGGAAGCGGCGCTGACGAAGAAATCGTCCGAGCGCAAGGTGCGCGTCGACCTGCGCCTGGAAGACACGGCCGACGGCCTCCGCCTGACTGTCACGGACGAGGACGGCATCKCGACGGTGACCGAGGCCGCGCTGGCGCTGCAACCGGCCCAGCAGGCCGAACAGGCACTGGCCGGCCTGCGTGCGAGCGTCGGCAAGCTGGGCAACACGATGTTCGCGGCGGGCACCGTCGATATCGCGCTGACGCAACCGTGGTTCGTGCCCGCGAGCGCGATCAACGGCCTGCGCCGCGACGCCATCGCCGCCCAGGAAGCGGCACGCCTGGCGGCATGGCAGCGTCCGGAGCGCGCCCAGGCCGTGGCGCCGCCGGCGCCGTATCCGGAAACCCAGCTGAGCTACCTCGCCAACGTCTATAACGAGAAGGCGCGCGCGTTCTACCACAAGCACGGGGTGCAGCTGATCGCCGCCGCGTACGAGTCGCACGAAGAACCGGGCGAGGTGTCGCTGATGATCACCAAGCACTGCCTGCGCTTCTCGTTCAACCTGTGCCCGAAGCAGGCCAAGGGGGTGCAGGGCGTGCAGGGCCAGGTGCGCGCCGAGCCGATGACGCTCGTCAGCGGCGACGAGCGCTACACGCTGAAGTTCGACTGCAAACCGTGCGAAATGCACGTGATGGGCGCCATGAAACCCGGCATCCTGAATTCGCCGCCGCCGTCCGCCATCCCGTACAGCCCACTCGTATTCCACCGCCAGCGCCCGCGTCCCTGAGCACGTGTCGCCAAGGGTGCGTCGCGCGCGYTGCCGCACCCATCGTTTCTCCACTCGCTCCGACCCTGCGACCCTGTCGCTTCCACGTTGCGCCCGCCACCGGGCGCAATGCCTGCCCGGCTATGATGGACGGGCGGCGCGCGATCCCGATGCCGCCGCTGCCCCATGGAGTCGACCATGCACAAACGCCTGCTCTGCATCGCCCCCGACGACCCGGCCATCCCGACTTTCACCTGCAGCGCCATCCACGACTGGGACGTCCTCCGCGTGTCCGGCCTGGGCGATGCCAGCCGCGCATTGCGCGACAACCGTTTTGCCGTCGGCTTGCTGCTGCGCGTGCGCAGCCTGCAACGATCAAGCGACCTTGACGGTTTCCTGCGCCAGCACCGCGCCACGCAATGGGTCGGCGTCGTCGCGCCCCTCGACCTGGACAACGCCGCCTGCCGCGACCTGATCGGCGAGCACTTGCACGACTTCCACACCGAGCCGATCGATCCGGCCCGGCTGGCGCACACCTTGGGCCACGCCCACGGGTGGGCCCTGCTGCGCCGCCCGGCGATCGAGCGGGGCGCGGGCGCCGGCGACGCGGCCGCCACGATGCTGGTCGGCCGTTCCGACGCGATGCTGCGCCTGCGCGGCCAGGTCGCGCGCGTGGCCCGGGTCGACGCGCCCGTGCTCATCTCGGGCGAAAGCGGCAGCGGCAAGGAGCTGACGGCCCAGGCCATCCACGCATTGTCGGACCGCGCGGCGCGTCCTTTCGTACCGATCAACTGCGGCGCCATCGCCCCGACCCTCATCCAGTCCGAGCTGTTCGGCTACGAGCGGGGCGCGTTCACGGGGGCCACGCGCGGCAAGGCCGGCCTGATCGAGTCGGCGCATGGCGGCACGCTGTTCCTCGACGAGATCGGCGACCTGACCAGGGACCTGCAGGCGAACCTGCTGCGCTTCCTGCAAGAGAAAACCATCTGCCGCGTGGGCAGCACCCGCGCCATCCCCGTCGACGTGCGCGTCGTGGCCGCGTCCCACGTACAGCTGCAGCGGGCCGTCGCCGAAGGCCACTTCCGCGAAGATCTTTATTACCGGCTCGCCGTATTGCCCGTGGCCGTACCGCCGCTGCGCGAACGGCGCGATGACGTCGTCGCGCTGGCCGAACACGTCTTCCGCCTGTACGCGGACGAGCGCGTGCCGCGCCTCACCGGCTTTTCCAGCCGCGCCGTCGCGGCCATGCTGGACCATGCCTGGCCGGGCAATGTGCGCGAGCTGATCAACCGCGTCCGGCGCGCGCTCGTCATGGCGGACGGGCGCCAGGTCACCCCGCAGGATCTCGGCCTGGAAGCGGCCGCGCCCCTGCCGACCCAGGGCGCGCTGGACGACGTGCGCGCCCGCACGGAGCGGCTGGCGCTGCGCGAATGCCTGCTGCGCACAGGCCAGAACGTCAGCCGCGCCGCGCGCGACCTCGGCGTGTCGCGGACCACGATGTACCGCCTGCTGAGCAAGCACGGCATGCATCCCTGAGACGCTCCGCCCGTGGCGGAGCCGTACGGTGTCCAGACGGCCCCGGGCGTTGCGACGCGACGGGCAACGCACCTGTACCGCCACGGGAACAACCTGTCGGCACGCATGGGACCGACCGCTGCGCCGGATTCCGACGTGGCGTTAGGAAGGCGACTACAGGGTCAACAACAATCAATGGGTTACGGGCGCTGCCGCCAGGATGGCACCAAACGTGCGAATGGATGGGTGTCGGACCCTCCGACGGCACGTCACCGACCACTAATCCAGAGAGGAAAGCATGAAGAAGACCCTGCTCGTCACCGCGTTGTCGCTGGCCTATACGCTCAACGCCCACGCCGGTCCCATCACGAATACCAGCACGACCTACGACCATGCGGGCACAACCGTAACCCAGAACGACAACAGCGTGCGTAACCACATCACGTCCACGAGTACGGACCAGAGCGATAACAGTGTGAACACCGCGACCACTTCCACGACCACGACCAGCGCCTCGACGGCCAATGCCACCACATGGTTGAGCGGCAGCGTGGGCGGCAACACGATCGGCGGCATCGGCAATGTCGCGACCAATACCGGTGGCGCCAACGGCGCGGCCG
>NZ_JBFUDR010000292.1:0-8011 GCF_056404615.1 Massilia sp. P2_C2
CATCCGCGCCGACGGCAGCGACGGCAACGGCGGCAAGGTCGTGCTGTGGTCCGACGGGGCGACCAGCGTACACGGCACCGTCTCCGCACGCGGCAGCGTGGCCGGCGGCGCGATCGAGACGTCGGGCCACGTTCTCGACGTCGACGGTATCGCGGTCGACGCGGCGGGCCGCAAAGGCCGGAACGGCACGTGGCTGCTCGACCCGTACGACATCGAAGTCGTGGCCGGCGGCACGGCGGGGACGGACGACGTGATGCCGGCGGCCGGCGACACCGCGGCCGGCATCACGCGCGTCGCGCCGGCCACGCTGACGGCGGCCGGCACCGACGTCGTCCTGCAGGCCCAGCACGATCTCACCGTCACCGACGCGTTGGACGTGGCCGGCAGCGTGCGCGCGCACGCGGGGAACGACATCCGCATCGATGCGCAGGTGAGCGCCGGCGGCGATCTCCATTTCGCTGCGGGGAATGCGTTCACGCTGGGCGCGAACGGCACGCTCAAGACCGGCAACCACATCGACGTCAGCGCCAACCAGATGACGTTCGCCGGGAACATCGCCGGTACGGACCGGCTGCCGACCTTGGCGCTCGTGTCGGCCGAACCGGGCCGGCCCATCAGCATCGGTGCTGCAATGGCCGGCACCAAAGCGCCCGCTCCGGACCCGGCGGCGCAGACGCGTACCGGCACGGCAACGGCCGGCGCCGACACGCTCGCGATGGACACGGCCGCGCCGAAGGGAACCGGCACGGCAACGGGTCGGACGGATACGCTCGCGCTGGACACGGCCGCGCCGAAGGGAACCGGCACGACAACGGCCAGCACCGACACGCTCGCGCTGGACACGGCGGCGCAGACGCGTACCGGCACGGCAACCGGCGGCACCGAAGCGCTCGTGCTGGACGCGGCCGCGCTGAAGCGCCTGAGCACGAATCTCTCCGAGATCAAGGTGGGCAACGGCGGGCATACGGCCCCCGTGACGGTCGACGGCGTGCTGAACCTGGCGTCCTCCCTCGTGCTGGAAAATGCCGGCGACATCCGCGTGCGTGCGCCCGTGGACCTGTCCGCGAACTCCGGCAGCCGCTTCGTCGCCAGCCAGTACGCCGTCGGCGGCCTGGTCGACATCGCCGCGCCGCTGACGGCGTCGACGTCCGTGCTGCTCCAGGGTGACCGCCTGGCGCTGGGCGCGACCGTGTCGGCCGCCAGCATCAGCCTGATGCCGAACAGCCCCGCCACCCATCTCACGGTCGGCGGCGATGCCCGTACGGACGGCTTCGTGCTCACCCAGGCCTCGCTCAACAACGTGAAGGCGAACGACGTGACCATCGGCGGGCTTGCGCGCGGCTTCGGTGGCATCGACGTGGCCGGCGCCGTCGCCCTCACGGGCAGCGGCGCGCCCGCGAAACTTACGCTGGACGCCGGCGCGGGAGAACTGGCGCTGAAGGCGCCCATGAAGGCCGGCACGGTGGTGCTGGCGTCGACCGCCGGCATCTACGAAACCGGCGACGGCACGGTCGACGCGGGCGCCGTGGCACTGCGCGGCGGCCAGGTCGTGCTGACGGGTGCCAACGCGATCGGCACACTGGCCGGCAACGTCGACGGCAACCTGTTCCAGGTGACGACGCGCGACGGCCTCTCCATCGGCACGGTCGATGGACTCAAGGGTGTCATGGCACCCAACGCCAGCCTGCAATTCATCAGCGGCGGTGCGCTGGCGCTCGACGCGGGCGTGTCCGCCGGCGCCAGTGCCACCGTGGACGCGGCGGGCATCGCGGGGACCGGGCTGCTGCAGGCCGGCACGCTGTCGCTCACGTCCAGCGCCGGCATCGGCACCACGACGAATCCACTGCAGACGCGCACCGGCGTGCTGCTGGCCTATAACCAGGGCACGGGCGACCGCCCGATCAACATTGCCAACAATGGTCCGCTTATGCTGGCACGTGCCGTGCAGGACGGCGACGGCAACGCCGGCGCGATCGCGATCGACAGCGTGGGTGGCATGACCGTGCCGGCCTACCAGGGCGGCGACGGCAGCGCCAGCGGTGAAGTGCGCACCAGCAGGGGCGACATCGACCTGACGACGCACAGCCCGCTCACGATCCAGGGCCGCGTGACGACGGCCAGCGGCAACGTGCGCCTGCTGGCCGACAATGGCGGCGCACTGACCGTCGAGGCGGGCGCGCGCGTGGCTTCGGGCAGCGGCAATGTCGTCATCACGGCTGGCACGACGCAGATCGCGGCCGACACGGTCGGCGTCGCCAGTCCGGATCGGCTGCGGGTGAACAACGGTAAGGACGGCATGCCGGATTCGACGCCGACCCCGACCCTGGACACCTGCCTCGCCAACCACGCGGCCCCCGGCTGCGCCCAGGTGCTGGCGGCCGCTTTCGGTGCATGCATGATCGATCCGTCCGGCCCGCGCTGCGGCGACGTGCTGCCCACGCTGACGCAATGCCAGGGCAACAGCGCTCTGGCCGGCTGCGACGTCGTGTTGCCGACGCTGGCCCAATGCATCGGCAGTCCGAGCCTGCAGGGCTGCGACGTGCGTCTGCCGAGTCTTGCGGCGTGTGCGGCGGCGGCGGCGACGGCGGGCTGCGAGGCCGTGCTGCCGACGGCGTCGTTCTGCAGCACGCATCCGGGCGACGCCAACTGCGTGACGTTCAGCGGCAGCGGCGGCACCGGCCAGGGCGGCCAGGGGACGCCGGTGGCCCAGTCGGTACAGACGACCGTCCAACTCATCAACACGGCCGTCCCCGCCGCCGCGACGCTCGTCGCGGGCGGCGGCGCGCCCAACGGCGACGGCGACGGCGCGGCCGTCAAGCCGGGCGAACGCCAGGCCGGCGAGGCGCAAGCGGAACACACTGGAGTCAAGAATGAAAAACCTGCGACCAAACTGTACTGCAATTGAGGCGCTGGCGTGGACGCTGGTCTGCGCCGTGCTGCTGCTGGCCGGCGGCGCGGCCTGGGCGGGCCAGGTCGTCGGCGTGGTGGCGCACCTGAGCGGCCCGCTGATGGACCGCAAGGCCGACGGTACCGTCAAGGTGCTGGCGCCCAAGTCCGAAGTCGAGAGCGGCGATACGCTCGTGTCGGAGAAGAACACCTATGCGCAGATCCGCTTCATCGACAACAGCGAGATCACGCTGCGTCCCGGCACCACGTTCAAGATCGAGAACTTTGCCTACGATGCGGAGAAACCGGACGGCGACAGCGCCGCGTTCAGCCTCGTGAAGGGCGGCCTGCGCTCGCTCACGGGCCTGCTGGGCAAGCGCAACAAGGAGAAGTTCCAGCTAAAGACGCCGACCGCCACGATCGGCATCCGTGGCACGACGTTCGTCGCCCAGTGGGTCGAGGTCCCGGCGCAGGAGCCGCGCCTCGACCCGGCCATGTCCGGGTCCGACCTTGCGCCCGGCTTGCACTTGGCCGTACTGGACGGGATGATCGTCGTGACGAACGCCGGCGGCGCCCAGAACTTCCCGGCCGGACAGTTCGGTTACGTGCCGGCCGTGAACCAGGCACCCGTCGTCGTCCCGCCGCATCCAGCCCTGCAATTCGTGCCGCCGCCATCGTTCGGCGGCGAAGGCGGCGGACCGCTCGCGTCCCAGGGTGCGGCGGCGCAGCATGGCGGCGTCGATTGCATCGTGCGTTAGCAGCGCGGAACGCGGCACGTAAAAAAAGCCTGCGTCCCTTCCGGGTACGCAGGCTTTTTTGTGCGGCCGTGGAACGTTACAGCACGTCGCTCGCGTGGTCCGCCAGGCGCGAACGTTCGCCGCGCGCCAGCGTGACGTGGCCGCTGTGGCCCCAGCCCTTGAAGCGGTCGACCACGTACGTGAGGCCGCTCGAGCCTTCGGTGAGGTAGGGCGTGTCGATCTGCGCGATGTTGCCGAGGCAGAGGATCTTCGTGCCCGGACCGGCGCGCGTGACGAGCGTCTTCATCTGCTTGGGCGTCAGGTTCTGCGCCTCGTCGATGATGAGGAACTTGTTCACGAACGTGCGGCCGCGCATGAAGTTCAGCGACTTGATCTTGATGCGCGAACGGATCAGGTCCTGCGTCGCCGCCCGGCCCCAGTCGCCCGCGTCGCCGTCGGACTTCATCAGCACTTCCAGGTTGTCGTCGAAGGCGCCCATCCACGGCGACATCTTTTCTTCTTCCGTGCCGGGCAGGAAGCCGATGTCTTCGCCGACGGGCACCGTCACGCGGGTGACGATGATCTCGTTGTAGAGCTTCGTCTCCAGCACCTGCGCGAGGCCGGCGGCCAGCGCCAGCAGCGTCTTGCCGGTGCCGGCCTGGCCCAGCAGGGTGACGAAGTCGATCTCGGGATTCATCAGGAGGTTCAGCGCGAAGTTCTGCTCGCGGTTGCGCGCCGTGATGCCCCACACGTTGTTCTTGTTGCTGGAATAGTCGCGCAAGGTCTGCAGCACGGCCGTCTTGCCGTTGATCTGCTTGACCTGGGCGTACAGCGGCGCCTCGCCGTTCTTCGGCTCGAGGTACACGAACTGGTTCACGAGCAGCGTGGGGATCAGCGGGCCGGTCACGCGGTAGAACGTCGACGAGTAGCCGCCCTTGATCTCCTGCCACGATTCCACGCCCTTGCCGTGCTTCGTCCAGAAGTCGTCCGGCAGCTGGACGATGCCGGCGTACAGCAGGTCGGTGTCTTCCAGCACGTGGTCGTTGAAATAGTCCTCGGCCGCGAGGCCCAGCGCGCGCGCCTTGATGCGCATGTTGATGTCCTTGGACACCAGCACGATCGCGCGGCCCGGCTGCTCGGCTTCCAGCGCGCGCACGACACCGAGGATCTGGTTGTCGGCCTTGCCGGACGGGAGACCCTCGGGCAGGGCGGCGCCGTTCAGCCGGGTCTGGAAGTGCAGGCGGCCCTTCGCATCCTTGTTGCCCAGCTTGGCCAGCGGGATGCCGGTCTCGATGGCGTCGTCGTCGACGTTGGCGATCAGCGCGTCCAGCGTGCGCGAGACCTGGCGCGCGTTGCGCGCGACTTCCGACATGCCCTTCTTGTGATTGTCGAGTTCTTCCAGCGTCATCATCGGCAGGTAGACGTCGTGCTCCTCGAAGCGGAACAGCGAGGTCGGGTCGTGCATCAGGACGTTGGTATCGAGTACGAACACCTTCGTGGCGCCCGACGTGTCGGCCTTGCGGCTGGCCTGCGACTTGACGTTGACCTCGACCGGCTTGTGCTTGGCCGGATGTGGTTCGTTCATGTCCGTTTCGCGCAGCTTGGCCGTCGCCGCCTCGGCCTCAGCCTTCAGCTTGCCACGTTTTGCGGGCTTTTCTTCGCGTGCGGGGGCCGGCAATGTGGCCGGTGCCTCGACAGCAGGCGCGCCTGCCGGAGCGTCCTCGCGCGCAGGCGCCTCGGCCAGCAGCGCGGCCTTCGACTTGCGCGGCTTCGCGGTCCTGGGGGCCGGCACGGCCGCGCCACTGATCAGGTCTTCGACCGGGTCGTTTTCCGCCTTCGCGGCTACGCGCACGGGCGACTTGCCCGGTTCGGCCCTGGGATAATCCTTGGCCAGCAGGATCGTTGCCGGCTTGGTGGGTATTTTAGGCAGTGGCATCAGGGTCTCAATCTAAAAAAAGTCGGAAAAACGCACCGCGCGGCACGCGCGCGCCGCCGGGCAGACAGATGCAACTGGGGGGAGCTGTGGAGGCGCCGGCCAGCCCGGACGGGGGCCCTGGCCGGCTGCCAGATCGGAATGATGCGGTGAGGTAGAACTGTGACTCAAAATAGGCGAACGCTCGGCAAAAGGTTTGTCGACTCCATCGCCAGCCCGCTCTTCAAGGCTGGCTCTTTGACCTTAAAAATTCCAGCACTTCCTGGACGTGATCAGGGACTTTCACGCCACGCCATTCTTTCACCAACCTGCCGTCAGCGTCAATGACAAATGTACTGCGCTCCACTCCCCGCACTTTCTTGCCATACATATTCTTCATCTTCATGACGTCGAACCGGGTGCACACGGCCTCGTCCGGATCGGAAATCAGCTCGAAGGGGAGGCCCAGCTTGGACTTGAAGTTTTCGTGCGAGCGCAGGGAATCGCGGCTGATGCCGTAGACGGCCGCGCCGAGCGCCGTGATCTCGTCGTGGTGGTCGCGGAAGTTCATGGCTTCCGTCGTGCAGCCGGGGGTATTGTCTTTGGGATAAAAGTACAGCACCGTGTACCGCGCCGGGCGGCCGGACAGCTCGAAGGTCTGGCCGCTGGTCATCGGTGCGCTGAAGTTGGCAATCACTTCGTTGGCCACGGGCGCGGCGGCGCCGGCGGCGGAATCGGGTGCTGCGGTTGGGCTTTCGGCCACGGGTTTCTCCTGTCTCGCGGCCTGGCACCGCGTGTTCACTTCATGGTATCGAGGATGATCAGTTCGCCTGACCGTCCCGGCAGTTCGCCCCACTGGACCGGATATTCCGGCAGTGGACTCGCTTTTATCTTCTCATAATAGTCCGCCATCGAGGCAAGTTGGTACCCTTGGGCTTTCCAGCCTGACAATAGCTGCTCGAATATGGGGGCGAGTTTCTGTCCTTCAAGCTCCGCGTGCAAGGTATACACGTGATCACGTTGCGGGTTCGCCGTCAGCTTGAGCAAATGGGCAGCGATATTGCCCTCGTCGATGACCGTGCCGTCGATCTCGCGGCCAAGCAGCTCGTCCAGCGTGGGAAGAGTGGTGGGCATCTGGATGTGCGACAGGCCCTGGTAGCGGTACGGGCCGGCGTCCGGGTCGGCCAGCGAGCCATCGGCGCGCAGCTGGGCGCGGCCGTCCGACGCATAGCGGTAGCCCACGGCGTCGTGGCGGGCGAAGGCATGCTGGTTCATCTGCCAGCCGGCCGCGCCGAATGTGTGCGGCGCCTCGCCGAACACCTGGGCGTAGCGCTGCTCGCTCTTTTTCATCGTACGGTCCGTCCAGGCGGCGTCGCGGCCGCGGACATTGTCCTGCCACCAGACGTGGTCCCACGTGTGGATGCCGCATTCGAAGCCGGCGTCGCGCACGGCGCGCATCTCGGCGGCGGTCTTCGCGCCGATGTCCGGGCCGGGCAGCAGCACGCCATACATCAGCGTCTTGAAGCCGTAGTGCTCCACGACCGAGGTGCGCGAGACTTTCTGGAAGAAGCCGGGGCGCAGCGCGCGCCGCATCGCCCAACCCGTGTGGTCGGGCCCCAGCGAGAACAGGAACGTCGCACCTGCCCCGTGGCTTTTCAGCATGCGCACGAGGTTGGGCACGCCTTCGCGCGTGCCGCGGTAGGTGTCGACGTCGATCTTGAGGACGAGCAGCGGTGCCAAGGCCGGTTCCTCAGTCGACGAGGGCCTGGGCCGCCGCGACCTGGCCGCGGTAGGCGTCGAAGATGTGGCGCAAGGCCTCAAGCATCGGCACCGAGGGGGCCCAGCCCAGGTCGTTCATGGTGTTCTCGATTTTCGGCACGCGGTTCTGCACGTCCTGGTAGCCCGCGCCGTAGTACGCGCCCGAGCTGGTCTCGACGATCTGCACCTTTTGCGCGCCGGCCATGTATTCCGGATATTCGGCGGCGAGCTTCAGCATCATGTCGGCCAGTTCGCGGATCGAATAATTATTCGTCGGGTTGCCGATGTTGTAGATCTGGCCGGTCGCCTTGCCGTCCTTGTTCTCGATGATCTTCATCAGCGCCGAGATGCCGTCGTCGATGTACGTGAAGGCGCGTTTCTGGTGGCCGCCGTCGACCAGCTGGATCGGTTCGCCGCGCACGATGTGCCCGAAGAATTGCGTCAGCACGCGCGAGGAACCTTCTTTCGGCGTGTGGATCGAATCCAGGCCGGCACCGATCCAGTTGAACGGACGGAACAGCGTGAAGTTCAGGCCTTCCATGCCGTAACCCCAGATCACGCGGTCCATCAGCTGCTTGGCGCAGGCGTAGATCCAGCGCGGCTTGTTGATCGGACCATAGACCAGTTCCGAGTTCTCCGGATCGAATTCGGCGTCGCGGCTCATGCCATAGACTTCCGACGTCGACGGGAAGATCAGGTGCTTCTTGTACTTGGCGGC
>NZ_JBFUDR010000293.1:0-7890 GCF_056404615.1 Massilia sp. P2_C2
GAGCCTGCCGCGTAGGAGAGACTCAATGACGGCGTCATTCCCCCTGCGCCCGGCGGCAACGTCAGATCATATTTGTAGGTCGCGGTACCGCTGTCCGACACCGCGAATTGCGCACAGGCGGAACCCGCCACGAACATCGAAAACAGCAGCACACTACCGCGAATGGTTCGCGCAGACATACGACGCATCGTTCTGGCTGTCACGTTCAAGAATTTGAGCACGCCCTGGACCTCAATATTATTCAAGCCTTCACCCATACCGGCACAAACCTGCCGCAACCCAGCTGATTGCGGCCCAGGTACATGACGGTGAATGGACTAATTAAGAAAAACTGTTACCGCAACGGGCAAATCACCAAAAATATAAAAAATGTTGAATCGAACGATACGATTTCACAAAATTCGATATATTGCCGCTCAACCCTCGATTTAAGCCGCAGGCCTGTTTTTTAGATCGTATTTTTTCAGCGGCCCAAGTTAACTCTAAGGCAAAAGTTGCATTTTGGCAAGCACTAGCGAAAGAATTACTCTTCCGTTTTTCGCGGGAACTATTCGACGTGCCGAGCGCGCAGGCGCTAGTCCGGAAAGCCGCAAGCCCGACGTGCACGTTCGCGGACTACTTATTCCCGCGTCCTGTCTTATCAATGCGCACGATGGCTCGTCAGATGACGATTGCAGCCCAAATGTGGCGATGAGGGAACGACGCGCGACCAGCCGATTGCCGACTTTCCGCGCACTTGCATCCGATGCCGAGCGAACGACAAATTACTGCGTTACGTCTCCAATATACAAAGGAGCTGGAGCATTCCCATAGATAGGCAAAGTTGAACAACTTCCAGTACCGCTGAAATAGATTTGAGCGAGGCCATTTTTCTTCTTGATGGCTTCAAGAAGACCAAACCATACGGCACAAGTCGTCGGACTGACGCCTTGACGTTCTGTATTCAAGTTGCACATATATGTATAGTCGCCTCGACCGCTGTGCAGGACGTTCAGACTGCCATCTGCATAAACCAGAACATTAATGACATTAACTTGGCAAAAATAATCTGCTGAAGCCTGTTGAGAGACGAAAAAGCAGGTCGCCAAAAGGACGAGGCGAGAAAAGACTTTTTTCATATCGTTGTTAGGATTTTCAATCAAGAGTTAAGTAATCAGCACTTCGCTAGCGACAATCGACACGTGTAAAAAGCACTACAAACCAATATCAGCTACGCACGACGCTGCACCAGGAAATGTTATGCCGCGCAAACCAGCGTCAGCGCGGCCTTGCGCGCCAACCAGAGTTCGCGTAACGTGAATCTTGGTGGGCGTCGGGGACTTCCGCACAGCCGCAAGTTGGTTTTTCAGGCCGTATTTACTCAACAAACCAAGTGAACTCTAAAACAAGTATTGCAATTTAGCAGGCACTTGTTAAAGAACTATTCTCTTTTTTGTCTGCCGTTATGGCAACACCTCAAAACGGGCCATTTAGCCGGGCCGCAATTGACTGCGAGGAAAAGGTAATAGCGCCGCGTTCCGTCGAATCGGCAAAGTAGATGGTGGCGTGCCCGCATGAGGCTGATTCGATCTAAGCAACCGCACATTGCAGTGCACAGTCAGAATCGATGCGGACGGCATAGGAACTGGGCCAAATTTCCAGTTTGAAGGGACATATCGCTGGAGGGAGTGCCTGATTCAGCTAACGATCATGCTGTCCCAAGCCCGCTCATTTCAGACAGGCCGCGCCCGGCTTTGGGCGCAGGCCCAACGCATGGGATTTACCTGGACGCCAATGGCAGCAGTTGGAGCAACATTTGACGCTTGATCCTCCTCCCAGTCATGCCGAAGTCAGGCATCGGCATGCGATCAAAGGGTTTCTGTAGCGATTGCGGATTGGCGTGACCTGGCGCGAAATTCACCAGTCAGACATACCTTGAACAAGTTCCCTTTTCGTATTCGGCCGATCTACCCGCTCAGGCCGACTTCGCGTCGTCCGTCACGATCACGCGCGCATCCGCGACCCGATTTCGCCCTGCCCGCTTGGCCGAGTACAGCGCCGCATCAGCCCGCTGCAGCAGGCCCGCCAGCGTTTCCCCGGCATCGAGACTGGCCACCCCCACACTGACCGTGTAGCGCACGATCACGCCTGCGGATCCGGGCACGCCCGCCCGTTCGAGCGCGCCGCGCAGGTCGTCCGCGAGACGCACAGCGGCGTCCGCATCGGTGCGCGGCAAGAGCACGGCGAATTCCTCGCCGCCCAGGCGGGCGCACGTTTCGCCGCGCAGCACGGCGACGGTGCGTGCCACGAGGTCGACCAGTACTTGGTCCCCTACCGCGTGACCGTGCGTATCGTTGACGGTTTTGAAGTGGTCGACGTCGAGGATCAACAGCGATAGCGCATCGCCCTCGCGCTGGGCATGCACGCGCGCCCGCTCCGCCTGGTCGAAGAACGCCCGGCGCGACCAGGCGCCCGTCAGGTGGTCGTGCTCGGCCGTGTAACGCGCCTGTCGGATCAGGCCGGCATTCGCCATCATGACGGCGCCCAGCGTCAGCCCCGGCAGCGCCAGCGTGCCGAGGGCGAAGCAGACGAGATTGACGGGCGACATATCGAACATTGTCACCCGGGCGTCGTACTGCACGGCATACAGCACGGCGCGCACCGTGTGGGCCATCACCAGCATCAATGCAGCGCCGAACGCGAAGCGGACCGGGTAGCGGGATTCTCCGGTCTCACTTCCCGGCCGCAGGCCCCAAGCCATGATCAGGTACACGCTACCGTGAAACACGGACGACAGCGCGACGCGCACCGCCATGGCATCCACCCCGTAATGGAATACGGCTAACGCCACGGTCGACGCGACCAACAGCGCCGTCAACGCGCGCCTCGGTACGGGGCGGCCGAAATGCCGCACGAAACCGGCATGCATCAACGCGGGCGCGCCCAGGAATAGCAGGTTCGCGACGTCGATGGACAGCACGTCCGGAATCCGGCCACGGCCCGCGAAGAGCAGCAATGCCGCGATCGCCAGCACATTGGCCCACGTCCACGCGCGTACGCCGTCCACGCCGCTGCGTGCCAGCGAACGCAATACCATCAGCATGATCGCAGACAATGCAGTGGTGACGAGAAGAAAAAGTATGGCGATCAAATCGGAACCGGCAAGATGGGCTGACCGTGCAAATAAGCCAAGCATTGCACGGAACTTGGCACAGGCGCGCGAAATTGCGCACAGGAAATAAAACCAAGTTTAACAAATTTGTGCGCTGCATCCTATCGACTTCTAGTCGGCAATGACGTTTCGCACAGATCAATGTCGCACACGAAACACATCCGTGCCCAATAAAACTGCTCATGGAGCGGATCCTTTCCGTCGACCTCTTCCGCGCATCGGCTGCGTGCCTGTCGGCCTGGCGCTGGTCGCCCCGCACGCCCGCCCTAGCGGACGACCGCCGTCCGCCATCTGCGCTACCATCATCCCATGTGTGGACGATTTGACCAAAGCCAGACGGCGCGCCATTACGCCAACCTGATCGGTTGGACTGACGCCGTGTTCGACAGCGAGTCGAGGCCGACGACGAATGCGGCGCCGGGCACGTATCGGCCTGTCATGCATGTGCAGGACGGCGAGCACCGCGTGGACGACGTGTTCTGGAGTTACCGCGCGAAATGGGCCGAAGGTAAAGTGCCCATCGTCATCAATGCGCGCCTGGAAAAGCTGGCCAACCGCTACTGGTCGCGGCTCGTCAAGAACGGGCGCGGCATCGTGCCGGCCGAGGGCTGGTATGAATGGACAGGCGAAAAAGGTCATAAACAGCCCTGGCACATCCACCGCAAGGACCACGGGCCGCTATTCATGCTGGCCGTCGCCAACTTCGGAACCTTCGAGGAAAACCGGGCCGAAGCGGGCTTCGTCATCGTCACGGACGACGCCTCGGGCGGCATGCTGGACATCCACGACCGCCGTCCCGTCGTGCTGGAGGCCGAGGATGCGAAGCTGTGGCTCGACCCGAATCTGTCCCCGCTGCAGGCCATCGAACTCGCGCGCCATGCTGCCGTGCCTGCCGATGCCTTCGAATGGTACAAGGTCAGCACGGCCGTCAACCGCGCCGGCGCAGACGGGCCACAGATCACGGCGCCACTGGACGACTGACCTCCCTTCCCTAGCGCCAGACCACCTGCATGCGTCGCCCGGCGCGTGCGAGCGCATTGTTGACCAGGTAGCGCAGCGTCAACAGTGGATGGCGCCGGTCATACCCGTTCTTGCCCATCCGTTGCGGCAGGAAGAAGCGGCTGAATACGCGCGTGGCGTCGACGCGAGCTACCCGGAATCGGCCGTTGACCTGGGTCGTATCGAAACCATATTCGTTCTTGAAAAGGAAGATCGCATTACTGGATGTCAGGATCACATCGCAGGCCGCATCGTCCGCCAGTTCCGTGGCGCCCTGGCGATAGGAAAAACGCAGCGTCCTGTGCAAGTCGGCGATGTGGATCGTCAGCGGGGCGATGCGTCCCGTCCATTCGAGCAGGCGCGGCAGGCCCTTCAGGTTCGTGTTCACCGTGTCGCGGTAAGATGCGAACGCGGCCTGGACCTCGGCCAGCGTCGCCGGCGGCTGTTCCGGGAGTAGCCGGAATCCGGCCTCGATCAGGCCGCGCCAATGCGCCAGCGCGCGCTCGTGCATGGCAAGCAACGACGCCGGGGTATCGGCCGCGAGATCGATCGTGTCGCCCGGTTTCAGGAAGCGCATGAGGTGCGCGTGTGCGGCCAGGCCCGGCGCGCCGCACACCACGTGCGGTGCGTTCTGTTCCGCGTTCATGTAGGCATTCTCGGCGGCGCTGAAATACACAAAGGACGCGAACGGCACGACCAACGCCGGTGCGAACGTTTCGATCTGCAAGGCAATCCGTTCTATCTTCTCGGCGGCAGCGGCCCGATGCCGCGCCGGGTCGTCCGGGTTGCCCACCCAGTTCGCGTAGCCGAATTGCGTGAACATCACATCGATGCGCGGCGCGATCTCGTCGAGCGCCGCCTTGACGCAGCTGCACTGCTCACGGGTATTGATCACGCAATCGTTCAGGTTCAACACAGTCTTGCCGCCCGCTTCGATCAGGCTGAACGAATCGCCTTCGCTATAGGGAAACACGGTGATGCGCAAGCCGGACGCGAGCGTCTCCGGAACGCCGGTCCGGCATTCGCGCACCTGCTGGCCGTTGCGCTGCAGGAAGCCGAGCACGCGCTTGTCCAGCGTTTCCTGGAACAGGAAGCAGGCTTTGCCGCGGAAGTCTTCCCTGAATTTTTTCAGGAACGAAATCGAGAAATGATCGGGATGCTCATGCGAGTACCAGATATACACCGGCAGTCCGGACTCGTTCAGCCGGGCGATCAATGCCGCATTGCTGGTCGATTGGTCGAGCAGGCTCCAGCCGTGATTGAACGCGGCGCCTTCCAGCCACGGGTCGACGAGCAGCAGCGCGTCGTCCGTGCGGATCTCGAAACAGGCGTGATTGATGAAGGTCAGGACGTTGCGAGTCATGGTTGGGTTCCGGAAGAAGGGATCGCCACGAAGCRCCCGCCATGGAAGCCGAGCGCCCGCGCCTGGACATTCACGTGACAGCGTTCAACCTGGCCGACGAGGATGACGTGGTCGCCCTCCTCGTAGCGGCTGCGGTTGCGGCACTCGAACCACGCCACGGCGCCGTGCAGGATCGGGAGGCCCGTGCGGGACAGGTCGAACGCGAGTGCCTCGAAACGGTTATCGACTTTTTGCGAGAATCGCAGCGCCAGCCCGGCCTGGTGCTCGCCCAGCACATTGACGATGTAGTGCGACGCCTGCATGAACGCGGGCATGCTGCGTGCCTTGTTCGCCAGGCTCCACAGCACGAGCGGCGGTTCGAGCGATACGGAGGTGAACGAATTCACGGTCAGCCCATGCGCCTCGCCGTCCTGCGCGCGGGTGATGACGACCGCGATCCCGGTGGCGAATTGCGACAGTGCGCGGCGAAAATAGGCGGAATCGAAATCCGGAGGCGCGGCACCGGTGGCCGACTCGCGAGCAGATGTGGGCGCAGACGTGGACATGGCATTGCCGCGGTGAGGGAGATGGTTCACTGTAGCCAAACGATTCATCGCTACGCTGATACCTGACAAGCATCGCGCCATGGGCACTCATCCGCTCTGGCCCGGCAGCTTGCTGAACTTCGGCAGCAGCAGACTGCCCAGGCGCGCACGCGCCGGCCCGTCGTACCAGCGGTCGGCCAGCAGGCAGGCCGGCAGGAATAGCGCGAGGAAAACGAGGCCGGCATAGGGTGCCCAATGCTCGACCGGCATGTGCAAGCCCTTGCCCAGCACCCCGTTCAGCGTGCGCGCTACGGGGACGTGCAGCACATAGACCGGGTAGGACAGCGTACCGAGCACGGCCGCCCAGCGAGCGCCGCTGCCGGACAGCGGGCAGCGCATCGCCAGGCCGATCAGCAACGGGAACAGCGCGGTCACGGCAAGCAGTTCGTAGACGGCGCGCAACGAGGCCGGGGGACTGGCGACCAGCAACGCCACCACGACGCCGACCAGGATGACCGCATGCATGCGCGCGCTGTCGCCTGCCGACAAGGCGGCATTGCGGACACCGTGCCCGTGCCGGTACAGCGCAACTCCGACGAAGAACGAAAAACCGACCCGGAACGCCCCCACAGGCATCGTGGCGGGAGAAAAACCGCCATGCAGGCTGTGGCCCGGGGTGACGCAGAGCACCAGCGCCAGACCGGCCGCGCACAACAGGATCAGGATCAATAACAGCCTGCCGCTCAGGCTGCGCAGGATCAGTGCGTAGAACAGGTTCGCGACAAGTTCGAAGAACAGCGACCAGGCCGGCGTATCGAGGGGATACAGGTCGGCCCCGGACAGCGTCGGCAGCATCAGCATGGCGGCGCCCAGTGTCCACGAAAGATCGCCCTGCAAGCCCTCGGCCGCGAGGCCCGAACGCGCCGCCAGCACGGGCGCGAGGCCGAGTACGCTGCCGAGCAGGTAGAACGGATACAGGCGGATGAGCCGGATCAGCATGAAGCGACCCGCCGGCAGGCCCGCCTGCAGGCGCACTTCGTAGGCGTTCGCGATCACGACCCCGCTCAGCATGAAGAACAGGTCGACCGCCAGGTGACTCATCGGCAGCGCCCAGCCGAAGAAATACGACGTGTGCCGGACCAGGACGATCAGCGCAGCCGCGCCCCGGATCGCGTCGAGCAGGTAGAAATAGGTGGTTTTATTGTTCATGGGTAGAGGTGGCGCGCTCCAGCCGACTATATCGGGCGGACCAATCCCTCATCCACGGGCAGCGCAAGCGTTTCGTTGAGGTAGCTCAGCACAGAGATAAAGAAAAAGCCCGCAAACCAGTTCAGGCATGCGGGCTCCGTTGCGCCGTGCTCGCAGCACGGCGGGTAGCGACGATCAGTGCTGGTAGGCGCCGATGTCGTAGCCGGTCGTACTGTTGCGCGGCTTGCCGTCCAGGTCGGTCGGGTAGGCGTTGGTCGCGATGCCGCGGCCGATTGCCGGCGAGCTGGTGCTCAGGTGGAAGTCAGGCGTCGTCACCGTGCGCGAATAGGCCTTCAACAGCGGATCCGAGCTGACGGTCGCGGTGGCTACCAGACCATTGCGCAGCGAGATGTTGTACGTCGTGTTCTTGTACACGAGATTGTTCTTGTACTGGTTGGACGTACCGGTCTTGCCCTGCTCCGAGATGCCGTACTGGTTGTCGTACACGATGTTGTTGGCGACGAAGATATTGTTCGCGCCGGCCGTCGAGTGATAGAAGTCGCCGCCGCCCACCACCATGCCGAAGCTCGACGTGGTCGCCGTGTTATTGGTGATGACCACGTTGGTCGCGTCGTGCCACAGGTGGATCGCGGCGCCGGATACAC
>NZ_JBFUDR010000294.1:0-7854 GCF_056404615.1 Massilia sp. P2_C2
CACTCTGCGCTGACGGCCAAGCAGACCGACATCGCGGGCAACACGAGCGCGGCCTCGACGTCATTGACTGTTGTCATCGACTCGTCGGCAGGGGCGCCAAGCGCACCAGATCTTCAGACTGCATCCGACAGTGGCTCGTCGAACACCGACAACATCACCAACCTGACGACGCCGACCTTCACCGGCAACGGTGCGGAGGTGGGCGCCACGGTGACGCTGTTCGACACCAACGGCACGACGGTGCTCGGCACCGGTGTGGTCGACGGGTCCGGCAACTGGAGCATCACGAGCGCGACGCTGGCGCAAGGCACGCACACTCTGACGGCCACGCAGACCGACATCGCCGGCAACACCAGCGCGGCATCATCTTTGCTGAACGTGACAATCGACACCACGACGCCCAGCGCGCCCACCATCACCGGTGTGATCGACGATGTACTCCCGCTCACTGGTACGGTGTCCAACGGCGGCAGCACCAATGACACGGTGCTGGTGCTCAATGGCACAGCGGAGGCGAACAGCACGGTGCAGTTGTTCAATGGTTTGACTTCGCTGGGTACCACAACCGCTAACGGTTCAGGCGCCTGGAGTTTCACGACTGCCACGCTGAGCAACGGCACAACCTATGCCTTCAATGCCAAGGCAACCGACTCGGCAGGCAATGTCAGCGGCGCGAGCTCGAACTACAGCGTCACGTTGGACACCACGGCACCGACGAACACGTGGACATATTCGAACGGCCCGAAGCAAATCACCGTAACGACCAGTACGGATGTCACTAGCGTGACGGCGATAGACAACAGCGACGGAACGCGTACCTACACGTTGACGCACCCTACTTCAACGACATGGGTTCTCACTTGGAATACGAGTATCAAAAACGATAGCGTGTCCGTTACTGCAGTTGATGCCGCTGGAAACTCGACCCTCAGCAAACATGATGCACCGGCCGGCATTGCAGGTGAAGGAATCAACTTGGCCCTTACCAATCCGACGACCGATTGTTCGACCGACCTAGTCACGGTCACGATCAACGGTGTCCCATCCGACTGGACTTTGAGTTCGGGAACAAACAACGGCGACGGCACTTGGTCCGTTCAGACGAATGATCCAAGTTCCTTGGCCGTAACTACTCCCGCAGACTTCGCCGGCGCCATTGTGCTAGGCGTCAACATGACATGGAGCCACGCCGACGGCAGCATAGGAAATGCCTACATATCGAGCAACGTCGAAGCTTACGCCCCAGGGTCCCCCATCTTCGCCATCTCCGCCGACGACAACCTCACCGCCTCCAGCGCCGCTGACCTCCTCGTTTTCGCCCAACCTATCGCACACGATGTGGTGCACAGTTTCGACGCTTCCGTCGACAAGATCGACCTGATCGGCTTCACCGGCGTCAGCGGGTTCGACAACCTGGCCATCGTCGACGATTCGAACGGCAATGCGGTCATCACGACGAGCCCCGGCTCGACCATCACCGTAATCGGCGTCCACGCCGCCGACCTGACCGCCGCCAACTTCGAGTTCAACCTCGAACCGATGACGATCAACACCGGCACGATGACGATCGCCGACGGCGCGATCCTACCGCTCGGCGGCGTCATCGAGAACAGCGGCACGATCGCCCTCGGCTCGACCGGCAGCGATACCGACCTGCAGATCCTGGTCGAAAGCGTGACGCTGCAGGCCGGCGGTCATGTGGTGCTCTCGGACGACAGCAACAACGTCATCTTCGGTGGGGCAGCGAACGCAACGCTGATCAACGTCGACAACACGATCTCAGGTGCCGGCCAGCTGGGCGCCGGGCAGATGACCCTCGACAACCACGGCACCATCGTCGCCGACGGCGGCCACGCGCTGGTGATCGACACTGGCGCCAATACGGTGGCCAACACCGGCACGCTCGAAGCCACCGGTTCCGGCGGCTTGGTCATCAACAGCGCGCTGGACAACAGCGGTACCCTGTGGGCCAACGGCGGCAATGTCACGGTGCATGGCAATGTGACCGGGTCCGGCAGCGCGGAGATCAGCGGCAGTTCGACGCTCTCGCTTGATGGCGCGGCCAACGTGGCGGTCAGCTTCGAGCAGGGCGGGGCGGGCTCCCTGACGCTTGGCGATGCCGATCACTTCAGCGGCAGCATCGCAGGCTTCGGCGGCAACGCTACGCTGCACTTGAGCGACATCGCAGTGAACGGCGGCACCACCATCGCTTACGCCGCCGGTACGTCGGCCGGCGGCGGCGTGCTGACGATCAGCGACGGCAGCAGCGTCGCCCACCTCGCGCTGCAGGGCAGCTTTGACCATGCCGGCTTCCACGGCAGTGCAGACCAGGCGGGCGGCATGCTGGTGACCGCGAATGTGGCCGATGCCAACCAGAACCTCCATGGCGGCGCGGGCACGGATATCCTGGTCACGGGTGCCGGCGACGACATCCTGGCCGGCGGCGCGGGCAACGACCTGCTGTTCGGCGGCGGCGGGGCCGATACCTTCGTCTTCGACAGCGTCCCGGATGGTGCCGGCAATTTCGACACCATCCTGGACTTCAAGGCCAATGGCGACGCCGACCATCTGCTGCTGTCGCAACAGGTATTCGGCAGCCTGTTCGCCACCGATGGCAGCCTGGACGCGACCCAGTTCGCCGAAGTGGGCGATGGGAGCGGCGGCTCGGTCACGCTGGAGGCCGCGGTCCACGTGATCTACGACAGCCAGACCGGCAACCTGTACTACGACGCCGATGGCGCCGATACCGTGGGTGGACGCACGGTGTTCGCCGTGCTCGGGGGAACGGAGCAACACCCGGCGTCCATCGATCATCACGACATCAAGCTTGGCTGATGTAGTAAGAAGGATATCGCAACCATGAAGCCCCTGCTGCAACTGCTCGTCCGCCCGCTCGTGTTCATCGCGGCTCTGTCCTTCTTCACCAACCTGCTGCTGCTGGCCCCTGCCCTGTTCATGCTGCAGGTGTTCGACCGGGTGCTCACCAGCCAGAGCCGCGAAACCCTGCTGATGCTGGTAATCGGGATGGCGGTCGCGCTCGGGCTGTCGATGGTACTGGATTACCTGCGCAGCCGGCTGCAGGGTGTGGCCGGCAACATGGTCGCCGAACAGCTTTCTCCGGTGGTGACCCGCGTGATGCTGGCGCGCTCGGCTGCCGGCGCGGCGCAATCGGGCCAGGAAGGCTTGCGCGATGTCGGCGCGCTGCGCAACCTGCTCTCGGCCCAGGGGCTGCTCGCGCTGTTCGACATTCCCTGGGCCGTGATCTATGTCGCCGTCATCTGGCTGGCCCATGTCTGGCTCGGCGTGGCGGCGCTGGCGGCATCCGTGCTGATGCTCGGGCTGGCGGTCGTGAATGACCGTCTCACCCGCAAGAGCATCGAGGCGCTCCAGCAGGAAGCGGCCAAGTCCACCCGTTACCTGGAAGCCTCGATGCAGAACGCCGAAGTGGCGCAGTCGCTGGGCATGGCCGGCGCCCTGGTCACGCGGTGGCGCCAGCTGAATGCCAGGGTGACCACGCTGCAGCGGCCCACGGCCCGGCGCACGGTCGCGATGGCCGCAGCCACCCGGGCCACCCGGCAAATGGTGCAGATCCTGATGCAGGCGCTGGGTGCCTGGCTTGTCATCAGCGGCGAAGGTACGGCCGGCATCATGGTCGCCACGACCATCCTGCTGGGCAAGGCGCTGTCGCCAGTCGAGCAAGTGGTGGCCAGCTGGAAGGTGCTGGCCGAGGGTCGGCTGGCTTATGCCCGCACCAGCGCCCTGCTGGATGCGGTCGACAGCCAGCCGGAGCGCATGCCGCTGCCGGCGCCGACGGGCCGGCTGCAAGCCACCGGCCTGGTGTACCGGCCGGCCCGCAGCGAAAGCATGCTGCTGTCCGGCGTCTCGCTGAGCCTGGAGCCGGGAGAAGCGCTGGCCATCGTCGGTTCCAGCGGTGCCGGCAAGTCCACGCTGGTGCGCCTGCTGACCGGCCTGTGGCAACCGAATGCCGGCGTGGTGCGGCTGGATCATGTCGACCTGGCGCAATGGGACCGCGAGCAGCTTGGGCCGCACCTGGGTTATGTGCCGCAGGACGTCGAACTGTTTCTTGGCACCGTCGCCGAAAACATCGCCCGCCTCGGCAAGGTGGATGCGGACGCGGTGGTACGGGCAGCTCAGCGTGCCGGCGTGCACGACATGGTGCTGCGCCTGCCGAATGGGTACGACACCATGATCGGCGCCACCGGCATGATGCTCTCGCCTGGCCAGCGCCAACGCATCGCCCTGGCGCGTGCCCTGTACGGCGACCCCAGACTGCTGGTGCTGGATGAGCCGAATTCCAACCTGGACGGCGCCGGCGAAATGGCGCTGGGCGAGGCGCTGAAGGGCTTGAAGGGCGAGGTCACGGTCGTGGTGGTCACTCACCGCAGCACGCTGGTGCAGCACATGGACAAGATGCTGGTGCTGGAAGGCGGGCGCGTCCAGCATTACGGCAACGTGGCCGAGGTGCTGCAGGCGATGCACCAGCCGGCCGGCGGCCAGGTCGTGGCGATGCCACGCGGCGTGCAGGACGCCGCCTGAGCGGCCTGCCCACTATCGAATGAATGAAGCGAGCGAGCGAGAACGATATGAACATTCCGATGCGAACCGATGCGGCCAACGATTTCATCATCCCTCACGTGGAAGAAGCCCACCGGCTCGGGCGCTGGGGCGGCGTCGTACTGGTGGGCGGGCTCCTGCCCGTGTTGGCATGGCTGTGCCTGGCGCCGCTGTCCTCCGCGGTGGTGGCGCCGGCTTATGTGAAAGTGGATCTCAACCGGCGGCCGGTACAACATGCCGAGGGCGGCATCGTGCGCCAGGTGCTCGTGCGCGACGGCCAGCAGGTGCGCCAGGGCGAGCCGCTGCTGGTGCTGGGCGATGTCTCGGTGGATGCGGACCGGAACCGGCTCGGCTATCGGGTGATGGCCGGGCGGGCCAGCCTGGCGCGGCTGGAGGCGGAGCAGTCCATGGCTGCCGACGTGAGCTTTGCGCCGGAGCTGCAGGCGGCAGCAAGGACGGACGTGCGGCTGGCCGAGCAACTGGCCAAGGAGCTTGCCCTGTTCCGCGCCCGGCGCGACGCCCTGTCCAGCCAGGTGGGCCTGCTGCGCACCCAGCGCGAGCGCATCGCCGAAGAAATCGTGGCATTGCAGGCACAGATCCGGCAGGCCGAGGCATCGATGGCGTTCCAGAAGCACGACCTGGAAAACAATCGCAAGCTGCTCAAGGATGGCTATATCGCGGCGACCCGCATCGCCCAGGTGGAAGCCAGCGTGGCCGACTACGGCGTCAAGATCGAGGAGCGCCGTTCGGAGCTTGCACGTGCAAGCCAGCGCATGGTCGACACGGACCTGCGTATTCGAGCGCTGGAAGGCGAATACCGGCAGCAGGCCAGCGACCAGCTCAAGGCCACCGCCGGCCAGGTCACCGAGACCGAGCAGGAATTGCGCAAGTCACTGGATGCGTCGGCGCGTCAGGTGATCACGGCGCCGGCGGCGGGCGAAGTGATCGACCTGAAGTATGCAACGCCGGGCACCGTGATCCCGCCGCGCGAGACGATCGCCGAGATCGTCCCCAGGGCATCGCGGCTCGTCACCGAGGCCCGCATCCGGACCGAGGACATCAACCGCCTGCAGCAGGGCCAGGCCGCGGAGATCCGTTTCACGGCGTTCCGCTACCGCACCACGCAACTGGTGCATGGAAAGCTGATCTATGTCTCCGCCGACCGCCTGGTCGACCGTACGACCAACATGCCGTATTACTCGGCCCTGATCGAGGCCGATGCCGCTTCGCTGGCCAGCGCCGGCGACCTGAAGCTGCTGGCTGGCATGCCGGCCGAGGTGTACATCAAGGGCGGAGAGCGCACGCCCCTGCAGTACCTGCTGGAGCCCATCACCGAGGTGTTGCGGCATGCGGGACGGGAACGGTGACCCTTTGAAAGTCGGTCAGGTCGACGCAGCACTGGCGCCCGGGCGTGCGCTGCCTCCCGCGCCTTTCGTGCCAGAATAACCGCACGACCACTGCGAGACACGCGCATGTTCCCCGTCTGCACCATCGGCCATTCCAACCGCTCGATCGACGATTTCATCGGCCTGCTGCGCCAGAACGGCATCACCTGCCTGCTGGACATCCGCACGGTGCCGAAGTCGCGCCACAATCCGCAGTTCGGCCAGGACCAGCTCGCGCCGTCGCTGGCCGACGCCGGCATCGAATACCGCTACCTGCGCGGCCTCGGCGGGCTGCGCCGGCCGCGCAAGGATTCGGAAAACGCCGGCTGGCGCAACACCTCGTTCCGCGGCTACGCCGACTACATGCAGACCGACGAGTTCGCCGCAAACGTCGATGCCGTGATCGAACTGGCTGCCAGCCGGACGTGCGCGCTGATGTGCGCGGAAGCGGTGCCGTGGCGCTGCCACCGCTCGCTCGTGGCCGACGCCCTGCTCGTGCGCGGGATTCCCGTCGACGACATCATCGACGCGCGCCAGCGCCGGCCGCACAAGCTGACGCCGTTCGCGCACGTCGAGGGCCTCTCCATCACGTACCCGCCCGGGCAGCAGGAAGAATAGCGGCGCTCAGCCCACCTGCGCGGCAATCCGTGCGGCGCTCTCCGGGTCCATCACCCGGGTCGCCGCCATGAACACCTCGAGCGACGAGCCACCTGGCAGGCGCGATCAGCGACGTCGGCTTTTATGAATTCAGGCGCCAGCTGCAATACAAGGCCACGCGCTACGGTACTCAACTCGTGCTGGCCGACCGATGGTATCCGTCGAGCAAGCTGTGCTCGGCGTGCGGCGACAAGTACGCCGCGCTGGGTCTGTACGAACGCACCTGGACCTGCGCCGCGTGCGGCGCGCATCACGACCGCGACGTGAACGCGGCGGTCAATCTGCAACGGCTCGCAACCGGCGCCCTCGCGACGCAAACTGTGCTACCAGTGGCGAGTCCGGCGGTGACGCCGGGCACTGCCGCYGGCGATGGGCCGGCGGGAGGCGGGAAAGTCACGCCTGTCAGGCACGAGCACGGTCAGCAGGACGGCTCGGGGCAGGAAGACGACGGTGAGCACTTGTGCTCAGATTTTCAATAGCAGAGCATCGTGGTTCGATTGTTCGCCGCGGCGGGCTCGGCAATATTTCTTTGCGACATCAAAAATTGCTTGTCAATACATGTAGTTAGATTTAATATAATCGACATATCAGGACGCCTGATACTACCCACACACTTCAGGAGACATTGTCATGTCCAAATACACTGGCCGCTGGCAGACCGAGCAGGTCGAGGTCGAACCCGGCATCGGTTGGATCACGTTGAACCGGCCGGAAAAACGCAATAACAAGGCCGTGCCGAAGGGGCGGCTGAGCGATGAAGTCATCGAACTGGCGCACGCGTTATCTTCGGCCAGAGCCAATCCAGGAGTCCTCCGATGTTCGTTMCCGATCTGCTGATCGCCGGGCAGGCACGTCCGGCGTCCAACGGCGCCGCATACGAGCGCCGCACCCCTGCCACCGGTGCCGTCGCCACGCGCGCCGCGGCCGCCACCCTCGACGACGTCGATGCGGCCGTCGCGGCCGCGCACGCCGCGTTCCCGGGCTGGTCCGCCATGCCGCCGAGTGCACGCCGTGCCCTGCTGCTTGGCGCGGCCGAGGCGATGGAATCTCTGCGCGGGCGTATCGTCGAAGCGGCAACGAGCGAGGCCGGCGGTGCCCCCGCCTGGCACCGATTCAACGTGACGCAGGCCACCAACATGCTGCGCGATGCGGCGGCGGCGACGGCACGGATCGCCGACGAATTCATTCCATCCGACGTTCCCGGGTCGCTTGCCATGGGCGTGCGCCAACCATGCGG
>NZ_JBFUDR010000295.1:0-7772 GCF_056404615.1 Massilia sp. P2_C2
TTGCGATACCGACCTGCAGGCCCAGGTCGCGCCGACGGGCGATCCGTGGCCGGCGCAGTCCGGTTATATCGATGGCTATCCGCTCGGCAACCAGGGCGACGAAATGCAGGTGCTGGTCGACAACAGCAACAATCCGTCGCCCGTGCTCGTCAAGATCTACGACCTGGACCGCCGCTCGAACGTGCGCCACGCCTATGTGCTGGGCCGCGCCAAATTCCTGATCGATAAGCTGTCGGCCGGTAAGTACGAAGTCCGTTACCAGAACATCATGATCGGCGGCGCCCGCCCCGAATGCGTCAACGGCCAGCACGCGCCGCTGCGCCAGGCGGCGGCCCGCCAGCCCGGCGCCTGACGCGTGCCGGTCCTCGTGTGACCAGAAGTGTGGTTTTTTGCGACATTAGCTGCGCGCAGAATTCAAGAAATTAGTTCCCTGGACGTAATATACTCGGTAGACCAAGCAGGCCCATGACGGAAAACCGGGATATGAACGAACTTGACGGCCTCACCGCCCTGATCATCGAGCCGCATGCCGGTATGCGCTCGACGATCCATAACATGCTCACCATGTGCGGCCTGAGCAAGATCGACCACGTCGGCAGCTCGAACCAGGCCGTCAAGCACCTCGGCACGAAGCCCTATGACCTGATCCTTTGCGAATACGCGCTGGAAGGCGGCCAGGACGGCCAGCAACTGCTCGAGGACGTGCGCCACCACAAGCTGATGCCGCTGTCGACCATGTTCTTCATGGTCACGGCCGAAGGCGATTCCGGCAAGGTCGTCAGCGCCGCCGAACTGGCGCCCACCGACTACATCCTGAAACCGTTCACGGCCGACCGCCTGCTCGAACGCGTCGCGCGCGGGCTGGAGCGGCGCAACGCGCTGCTGCCCGTGTACGAGCTGATGGAGGCGGGCAGCCAGCGCGAGGCGATCGGCGCCTGCGTCGAGGGCGAGGCCCGCCATCCGCGCTACCTGGTCGACTTCATGCGCCTGCGCGCGGAGCTGCACATGTTCCTCGGCGAACCCGCCGAGGCCGAGCCGATCTACCGCCAGCTGGTCGAGAGGAAGGCCATCGCCTGGGCGCGCCTGGGCCTGGCCAAGACCCTGTTCCTGCGCGAGCGCTACGACGAGGCGCGCGACATGCTCGAGGACCTCGTCGAGTCCAACGCGAACTTCGTCGACGCCTATGACTGGCTGGCGCGCACCCACGAGGCGATCGGCGCGCTGGACGCCGCGCAGGCCGTGCTGACAGAGGCGGTGGCGGTCTCGCCGCACGCCGTGCGCCGGCTGCGCAAACTGGGCGAGACGGCGCTCGAAGCGGGCGACCACGAGACGGCCGAGAAGATCCTGAAGCAGGTCGTCAGCAAGGCGAAATACTCCGAGTTCAAGGACCCGCAGGACCACGTGCGCCTCGTGCAGACGCTCGTGCGCAAGGGCGATCCCGTGCAGGCCGCGGCCGTCATCCGCGACCTCGACAAATCGATGGCGTTCCAGAAGCACACGCCGCTGTGCAGCGCGATCGCATCGAGCCTCGTGCACGAATACACGGGCAACGAGGCGCGCCTGGCCGAGTCGCTGACGACGGCGCTCGCGGCCAGCAAGGATGCGCCCGACCTGCGGCCCGACATCAAGCTGGAGCTGGCGCGCACCTGCATCGAAAACGGCATGGAAGAGGGCGCGGCGGAAGTCGTGCGCGACGTGATGCGTAATGCGCAGAACGGCGCCGCGGTGGCGCGCGCGATGGCCGTGTTCGAGAAGGCCGGACAGGCCGAGATGGCGCAGAAGCTGGCGATGGAAAGCCGTCAGCAGGTGGTCGACCTGGTCGCCACCGGCGCCGCCAAGGCGAAGAGCGGCGACTACAAGGCTGCCGTCGTGCTGATGCAGGAAGCGGCGACCAAGCTGCCGGACAATCCGCAGGTCGTGTTCAACGCCGCGCTGGCGATCCTGAAATGCCTGGACCACGATGGCTGGGACGAGCGCCTCGGCCAGCAGGCCAGCGACTACATCGCCGGCGTGCGCCGCCTCGATCCGGTCAATCCCAAGCTGCCCGCGCTGGCCGGACTGCACCGGCAGATCCTCAAGAAATACGACAAGAGTCCGCGCGTGAAGAAGGCCGGCTGAACATCATGACGAACCAGAACCCCGGCCCGCCGCCGGACGGGCGCCGCGTCCGCGCCGCGCTGCTGCAGAAAGTCTGCGGCAACGAGGAGATGTTCGCGCTCGGCAGCGCCATCGCGCGCGTCGTGCAGATGGCCACGTCGGACGACCAGGGCACCCACGACCTCGCGCACTATGTGCTGTCCGACGTCGCGCTGACCCAGCGCATCCTGCGCCTGGCGAACACGGTGCGCTATCGTACCGCGTCCGGTACGTCGGTCACGACCGTGTCGCGTGCGATTTCCCTGCTGGGCTTCGACAACGTCCGCACCGTCGCGCTGGCGATGCTGCTCGTCGACGCGCTGGCCAGCAGCGATCATGCGTACAGCGTGCGCATGGAACTGGAAGCGTCGCTGTGCGCGAGCCTCGTCGGCCGCGAGATGGCACGCCACAGTTTCTACCAGGGCGCCGAGGAGGCGTCGATCGCCGCGCTGTTCAAGAATCTCGGTGCGCTGCTGGTGGCGTCGCACGAGCATGACCGCTACCGCGAGATCCAGGCGTTGATCGCCACCGGCAAGCATACGGATGCGCAGGCCGCGCAGATGATCCTCGGCTGCAGCTTCGATGCGCTGTCCGAGACCGTGCTGGGCGAGTGGAAGATCCCGGACGTGATCACGCGCGCCCAGCGCCCGCTGGACGGTGGCCCCGTACTGAAGCTGGCCGTCAACCGCGGCGAGTGGATGCGCCAGGTGGCGTCGTTCAGCGTGGACGTCGCGCGCGTGCTGGGCAGTACCGCCACGCCGTCCGACTCGCCGCAGGCGCAGGCGCTGCTGGTGCGCTATGGCGCCGCCCTGAACATCGGTGCGCCCGAGCTGGACGAGCTGTTCGAGACGGTGGCGTTCGAGCTGAAGAGCCTCCTGCAGAGCATGAACCTGCAACCGATGCCGCGCCGCGCGCCGCAGGACGACAAGGGCGGCCTGCCCAACGTGCTGCTGCTGGCCACCCTCGGCGCCGGCGAGGAGGAAGAGCAGGGCAGCTACCCGAGCGGCAAGCCGAAGAACGCACGCGACCTGCTGCTGGCCGGCGTGCAGGATGTCACCCAGATGCGCGCCTCGGGCGAGAACAAGGTCAACGACGTCGTGCTGGCCGTGCTGGAGACGCTGTACACGGCGCTCGGCTTCCGCTTCGCGACGGTCGTGCTCAAGGACGTGCGCGCCGGCCAGTACCGGGCCCGTGTCTCGTTCGGCCTCACGCAGGCGCGCGTGCAGGAGGGCTTCGCGTTCCCGCTGGCCGCGCCGGGCGACAAGTCCGGCCGCGACCTGTTCTACCTGGCCATGGAAAACGACGCCGACCTGATGATCTCGGATGCGCGCGGCGCCAAGATCCGTGCCCTGCTGCCGGCCTGGCACAAGGCGCTGCTGCCGGACGCGCAGAGCTTCATCGTACTGCCGCTGGTGATCGGCAAGGTCCAGCTGGGCCTGTTCTACGCCGACCGCACGGAAACGGCGCCGGAAGGCGTGCCGCCCGACGAGACGGCCCTCATCAAGGCGCTCAAGGGCCAGGTACTGGCAGCTCTCGCGCCCTGACGAAGTCGCGGAATTCGCGCGCCGGCATCGGCCGTCCGAACAGATAACCCTGGGCTTCGTCGCTGCGCCGGTCGCGCAGGAAGTCCCATTGCGCGTGCGTTTCCACGCCTTCCGCGATCACGCCCAGCCCGAGCGCGTGGGCGAGGCTGATGGTCGCGTCGACGATGGCGGCATCGTTCGGATTCGTCTCGAGGTCGCGCACGAAACCGCGGTCGATCTTGATGCGGTCGATCGCGAACAGCTTCAGGTAGGCCAGCGAGGAATAGCCGGTGCCGAAGTCGTCGATGGCCAGCTTGAACCCGCGTGCGCGCAACTGCTGCAGCAGGCGGCGCGTGTTTTCCGGGTCGCGCATCGCGGCCGTTTCCGTGATCTCCAGTTCCAGCCGTGCCGGGTCGATCGCGTGCTCCTCGAGCAGTTCGTCCAGGCGCGAGAGCAGGGCGTCGCCGGAGAACTGGCGGGCCGACAGGTTCACGGCCAGGCGCAGCTGGTCCAGGCCCTCGTCCTGCCACTCGGCCAGCATGGCCATGGTGCGCGCCAGCACCCAGTCGCCGAGCGGCAGGATCAGGCCCGATTCCTCGGCGATGGGGATGAAGCGTCCGGGATCGACGTCGCCCAGCTCCGGGTCGTGCCAGCGCAGCAGCACCTCGGCGCCGATCACGCGCCCGCTCTCGAGGTCGACCTGGGCCTGCAGGTACAGGTCGAAGCCGCCGCTTTCCAGCGTGGCCCACATGCGGTTTTCCAGCATCAGGTGCTCGTGCGTGGCCGCGTTCATCGCGGGCGAGAAGAACTGGAAATTGCCGCGGCCCTCGTGCTTGGCCGCGTACATCGCCATGTCGGCGTGGCGCAGCAGCGTGTCCGCGTCGGTGCCGTCGTCGGGGAACAGGGCGACGCCCACGCTGGCGCCGCTGTGCGCCGTCGTTCCTCCCAGCCGATATGGCTGGCGCAGCGATTCCACGAGGCGCATCGCCACCGCCGACACCCGGTCCGGGGATAGCGGGCCGCCCAGCACGATAATGAATTCGTCGCCGCCGAGGCGGGCGAGCGTGTCGACGTCGCGCAGCAGGTCCTTCATGCGCGCGGCGGCGCCGACCAGCAGCTGGTCGCCGGCCTGGTGGCCGAGCGAATCGTTGATCTTCTTGAAGTGGTCCAGGTCGATGAACAGCACCGCCAGCGCCTGCCGCGTGCGCCGTGCCTGGGCGAGCTGCTGCTCCAGGCGTATGCCGAGCGCATGGCGGTTCTCCAGGCCCGTCAGCGGATCGTGGTGCGCCAGGCGGTGGATGCGCGCCTGTGCGCGCTGCTGCTCCGTCAGGTCGCGCAGGATGCACACGAACAGGCGCTCGCCGGGCAGGTCGACGGTGGATACCGACACCGCCAGCGGCAACGGCTCGCCGCGCGCATTGCGGCCTTCCAGATGGCGCTCTTCGGGCCGCGCCCGGGCCAGGCGCGCGAGCACCGCCGGCCCGTCGTCGCCCCCATGTCCGGGCACCAGGGTCGTGAGCGGGAGGCCGGGCAGGTGGGCCGCCGGGTAGCCAAACAGCGCCGCCGTGGCGCGATTGGCGGCCTCTACGCGTCCGCGCGCGTCGACGGTGACGATGGCGTCGGCGGCATTGTCCAGGATCGCTTCCAGGCGCCCCGTGCGGTCCGCCACCTGGGCTTCGATCTGTGCGCGTTCGCCGCTGACGATCAGCATCAGCGCGCCCAGCAGAGCGGCCAGCAGCAGGCCCGTCGTCAGCACGATCCAGCTGGCCAGCCCCCGTTCGCCTTCCATGTAGGCCGGCGTCGGCGAAAAGCGCAGTTGCAGGGTGCGTCCGCCATACTCCAGCCGGACCGTGTAATCGGCGCGGCTCGGGTGGCGGTTCGGCTCGCCCGCCAGCATACGCGGGGCGCCTTTGGTCGTGTCGGCGAGGCTGACGTCGAAGCCCGGAAAACCGGCGCGCTTCACGGCCTGCTGGACGAAGGTGTGCGTATCGAGGATCAGGGTCAGCATGCCCAGCGGCGGCTGGCCCGGTTCGCCGACGACGCGGAACAGGGCGATGCCGTCGGAACCCGTGGCGAACAGTGTGATCGCACCGGTGGCAACAGGATCGGTGCTGACCAGCGCCTGCGCCACTGCCTCGCTGCGGCCGGGGGCCGCGAGGAAGTCGAGGCCGCGCGCGAACATCCTGTTATGCGGCCAGGTGTACAGCATCGGCAGGTAGAGTGTGCGCGTGCCGGCCGGGTGAAGCGTTTGGCTCGGGCTCAGGTCGCGCAGCCCCGGGAAATCGGGATCGACGTTCTTGCGGACCCAGTCCTCGAAGGTCGTGCGTTCCGCATTCGTGACGGGTACCAGCCAGTCGATGCCGACGATCTCGGGGCGACCGTCGACATAGCCGCTGGCCGTGCGCAGGAAGCGATCGCGCCCCATGAAGCGGTCTTCCTTGCCGAGCGCGCGGGAGAACGTGTCGACGAAGCGTTCGTGCTCGCGCAGCTCCGCCTGTAATTCGTCTGCCACCTGCTGTGCCTTCAGGCGATAGGACTGCAGGTATTTCTGGTGTTCCCACTGCACGGTCTGCTCATAGGCGACGATGACGACGCCTGCCGCCAGCAGCAACGGCAGGGCGACGAGGCGCGTGCGCCGCCGCCACAGCTGGCGCGGCTGTCCGCACACGATCCACACGAGCGGCGCCGCCAGCAGCACGCCGACGGTGTCGCCGGCCCACCAGTTGATCCAGTTCGGTGCGCGTTCGGCGGCCGTCACCAGGCCCAGCCGGTAAAGGGAGGCAATGTTGCACGTGGCGTTGACGAGGCAGAACACGGGCGCCAGGGCGAGGAAGCGGGCGACGTCGCGCGCCGTGCCGAGCGCCGGGTCGGCCATGCGCCGGAACCAGCGCGCGCCGAGCCAGGCCTGGAGCACCGAGCCCAGCGTGGCGACAATCATCGCCGTGACAGCTTTCCATGCGGTCGTGTCGGGGTCGATCCAGCCGTCGGGCAGGTGCGTCAGGACGGCGCCGATGGCGATGCCGGGAAGGACGCGCCAGCCGAACACGACCGCCAACGCGAAGCCGACGCCGGCCGGCAGGTAGACCGGCGTGGCATACCCGGCCGGCAGGGCGAGGACATGGCTGAGCAGGCGCGTGCCGAGGTAGACGACGACGATCGCGACATTGGCCAGCCACGGGTGGGGCCTGTGCCTTTCGTGTGTGCCCGTGCGGTTCAGGTCCATGGGAAACACCCTTTGACGTATGCACAGTGTACGCGTAAATAGCGTTGCAACGGATCAGCCAGTCATGTTTATTGCAAACAGCCCTTGCGGACTTGTACTCCGGTCGCTACAATCACGCCCCGAAGCAACGACACTGTTTGAGTTTGATCAGATCAAACAAAAGCAGTTGACGAAGTGTTTATATTGCTTCATACTCTGCGGTTCTTCGCGGTGGGGTGGCCGAGTGGTTAAAGGCAGCAGACTGTAAATCTGCCCTCTCTGAGTACGCTGGTTCGAATCCAGCCCCCACCACCAAATGCGTGGATCGTGTAGTGAATCGAATGTTGTAGCTGAGACGTACCTCGCGCGGGTGTAGCTCAATGGTAGAGCTGAAGCCTTCCAAGCTTATGACGAGGGTTCGATTCCCTTCACCCGCTCCAGTTTCAAAATAAGCCCTTGTAGCTCAGTGGTAGAGCACTCCCTTGGTAAGGGAGAGGCCACGTGTTCAATCCACGTCAAGGGCACCAGAATTTAAACGGCTGTCGGCAGTTTCGACCGTCAGGTGTGCCTGGTAATTTTCAATATCGTTAGGATCTTAGGAGTCTAGAATGGCAAAGGAAAAATTCGAACGGACCAAGCCGCACGTGAACGTCGGCACCATCGGTCACGTTGACCACGGCAAAACCACCCTGACGGCTGCAATCGCGACCGTTCTGTCGAAGAAATTCGGCGGCGAAGCCAAGGCGTACGACCAGATCGACGCGGCTCCGGAAGAGAAAGCACGCGGCATCACGATCAACACCGCGCACGTCGAGTACGAGACGGCCAACCGTCACTACGCTCACGTCGACTGCCCGGGCCACGCCGACTACATCAAGAACATGATCACCGGTGCTGCCCAGATGGACGGC
>NZ_JBFUDR010000296.1:0-7703 GCF_056404615.1 Massilia sp. P2_C2
ATGACAGACAGGTCAGACCGGGATCCACCAAACCTGAATGCTGTCTGGGGCTAACAGCCCGTTAGGAGAATGAGGTGTGGGTCAGCGGATTTCATCGGGGCCAGCGGCAATGCCGCGCACAAGGCCGGATATAGAACTGCGACTTTCCTCGTCTGAACAGAGCTGAAAATACCTTGCAAAAGGGAGGCGTCCATATAGACAGCATGACTTATCGACGTATCGTGGTCCTCGGCGGCGGCACCGCCGGCTGGATGACCGCGGCAGCCCTGGCCACGGGCCTGAAGGGCACGACAGTGGAACTGGTGGAATCGGAGGACATCGGCACGGTCGGTGTCGGCGAGGCGACCTTCCCCTCGATCCGCAACTACCACCAGATCCTGGGCATTTCCGAATCGGACTTCCTGCGCGCCACCAACGGTACGTACAAGCTCGGCATCCGGTTCTGCGACTGGCGCGTGCGCGGCGAGGACTACTACCACACGTTCGGCAACTTCGGCCAGATGACCGGTCCGGAGAGCCTGTTCGGCCAGTACCGCCGGCATCCGGACGGCGAGGTGCCCGTGTTCGGCGAACTGTGCCTGCCCACCGTGATGGCGATGCAGAACCGCTTCTGCGCGCCCGGCCAGGACTCGGCCGCGTTCAACTACGCCTATCACTTCGACGCCACGCTGTACGCCCGCTTCCTGCGCGACCTCGCCATGAAGCGCGGCGTGCGCCGCACGGAGGGCAAGGTCGCCGACGTGACGCGCCGCGCCGATGGCGGCGTGGCCGCGCTGCAGATGGACGACGGGCGGGTGATCGAAGGGGATCTGTTCTTCGACTGTTCCGGCTTCGCCTCGCTGCTGCTGGGCCGCACGCTGGGCGAACCGTTCGTCGACTTCAGCCACTGGCTGCCGGTCGACCGCGCCTGGGCCGTCCCGTGCGCGCGCATCGACACGCCGCTGACGCCCTACACCCGCGCGACGGCGCTGGAGGCGGGCTGGGCCTGGCGCATCCCGCTGCAGGACCGCACCGGCAACGGCCATGTGTTCTCGACCCGCTACATCGACGAAGAAACGGCCCGCGCCCAGCTGCTGCAACAGCTCGACGGCGAGGCGCTGGCGGAACCGCGCCTGCTGAAGTTCACGACGGGCCACCGCGAGCGCTTCTGGGTGGGCAACGTGATCGGCATCGGCCTCTCGACCGGCTTCCTCGAACCGCTCGAGTCGACCAGTATCTTCCTGATCCAGGCCGGCCTCGGTCACATGATGCACCTGCTGCAGGCCGGCGGCCCCATCGCGCCGCAGGACATCGAGACCTACAACTCGATCCTCAGCCACCAGTTCGCACGCATCCGCGATTTCATCCTGCTGCACTACTGCCTGACGGCGCGCCGCGACACGCCGTTCTGGACCGACATGGCGAACAAGGAGCTGCCCGAGACGCTGGCATACAAGCTGCACACGTGGCGCGAGACGGGCCTGCTGCACCAGTACGACCACGAAGGCTTCGACGAGCACAGCTGGCTGGCGATCCACGCGGGCATGCGCAACTGGCCGCAGCGCACGGATCCCATCCTGGCCGAGATTCCCGCCGAACTCTCGCTGCAATGGGTGCGCGAGCGCGGGCAGCAGCTCGTCAAGGCCGTGTCTTCCGTGCCGACGCACGAGGCTTATCTGGCGCACATGCTCGGCCGCTGACGGCCGCGCCGGCCCTGCCGCGCGCGCGGTGGGGCCACGGGCCCTGCCCGACTATTGCCAAACGCAATACGGTTTTCGCTATAGTTGCTATTCACAGTTCGCATAGTTCGCTCCCCCCTTCGGCTCTAAGCTTCTGTTTCCATAACGACGAGACAGCCCGGCATGCTCTTCGCGGCATGCGGGTCATAACACAGGAGCAGCCGTCATGTCCCAGCCTCAACTCCAACGCGTGGAGCGCGAAGATGCATTCACGTCGCCCCCTGCCGCCAACGACAGAATCGACCGGTACTTCCAGATTTCCGCGCGTGGCAGCACACCGCGACGCGAAGTGGTGGCCGGCGTCACCACGTTCCTGGCCATGGTGTATTCCGTCTTCGTCGTGCCGGGCATGCTGGGCCAGGCCGGCTTCGACGTCAGCGCCGTGTTCGTCGCCGTGTGCCTGACGGCGGCCTTCGGTTCCCTGATGATGGGCCTGTGGGCCCGCCTGCCGATCGCGGTCGGCTGCGCCATCTCACTGACCGCCTTCACCGCCTTCGGCCTCGTACTGGGCAAGGGCCTCTCCCCCGCCGTCGCGCTGGGCGCCGTGTTCCTGATGGGCGTCCTGTTCACCGCCATCTCGGTGACCGGCGTGCGCTCCTGGATCCTGCAGAACCTGCCGGCCGGCGTGGCGCACGGCACCGGCGTGGGCATCGGCCTGTTCCTGCTGATGATCGCCTCCAGCGACGTCGGCCTTATCGTCAAGAACGCCGGCGCCGGCCTGCCGGTGGCGCTGGGCCATGTGACGGCGTTCCCGGTCGTGATGAGCATCCTGGGCCTGGCCGCCATTTTCGGCCTCGAACAGCGCAAGGTCCCCGGCGGCATCCTGCTCGTCGTGATCGCCATTTCCGCGCTTGGCCTGGTATTCGATCCGAAGGTGCACTTCACCGGCATCTTTTCGTGGCCGCAGCTGAGCGCCCCGGGCCACGCGTCGCTGATCGGCGCCATGGACATCCAGGGCGCGCTGAGCACGGCCGTGCTGCCGAGCGTGCTGGCCCTCGTCATGACCGCCGTGTTCGACGCCACCGGCACCATCCGCGCCGTCGCCGGCCAGGCCGGCCAGGTCGATGCGCGCGGCACCATCCACAATGGCGGCAAGGCCCTGACGGCCGACTCGCTGAGTTCCGTGTTTTCCAGCCTGGTGGGCGGCGCGCCCGCGGCGGCCTATATCGAATCCGGCGTCGGCACCGCAGCCGGCGCCCGCAGCGGCCTCACGGCGGTCGTCGTCGGCCTGCTGTTCCTCGGCCTGATCTTCTTCTCGCCACTGGCCGGCCTCGTCCCGTCGTATGCCACCGCGCCGGCACTCATGTACGTCGGCCTGCTGATGCTGAGCAGCGTCGCACACATGAACATGGACGACAAGCTGGACGCGCTGGCCGGCCTCGTGTGCGCCGTGTTCATACTGTTGAGCTGCAATATCGTCACCGGCATCATGCTGGGCTTCTGCACCCTCGTGATCGGCCGGGTGCTGGCCGGCGAATGGCGCAAGCTGAACGCCGGCACCGTCGGCATCGCCGTCGCGCTGGCCGTGTTTTACGCGGGCGGCTGGGCCATCTGACGATGGTGCCAATAAACGGAATAGCGTTGATGGTGCAGGTCGAATAACGGCCGAACGACCATGCCGTTTGCCGGACCGGCGTCCTTGAATTTGAACGCGGACGGATCGCCGGGGAGTGGAGCGAGCCAATCGGCGGGATTGCTGGACGTGCTGGCGATATCGGGAACCGGCACCGCCGGGATCTTCAGGTAGGCATCCTTGTCGCCCACGTCGCTGGCAGGCATATTGTCCCTGCCAAGTTCTCCGGCCAGCAATACGGGACCATGGAAGATGGAGACCATCGAAGAATCGTCCCTGGCTTGCTCCAGTCGCAGCGCCACTGGAAGTGTCAGGTCGATCGCGTCACCGGCTTTCCATCGCCGCCTTAACGAGACGTAGCTTGTGGGCTTGGCGTCCACACGTTGGGGCTTCCCGTTGATCCTGACTGTCACCGGTTTTGCGACCCACGCGGGGATGCGCAAGTGGAGAGTCACGGCGTTGGCTCCAGGCTTGACCACCGTCAGGCGCACCGGTTCGCCCCGCGTGATATCCCCTTGCTGCCGCAACACCATCCCGGCTTGCCGCCAGCTGAGCTCGGATGGGATATACAGGTTCACCCAGAGCGAATCATCCTTGTGGAAGTAAATGCCTTCGTTGTAGCGTGCAGTGTTTTCAAGACCGCTGCCCGAACAGCAAAAGCTGCCTTTCAGATAGGTGCGAAAGTCCCCATGGAACGGCGTGAAATAGGTCACGGCACCTGTATCGGGCGCCACCGACGCCAGCACGTGGTTATACAACGCACGCTCGTAGTAGTCTGCAAGCTCCGCACGGCGGTTGCGCTCGAACAGCCTGGCGGTCAGCTTGAGCATGTTGTGGGTGTTACACGTTTCGGCGGTGGTCGGGGGCAAAACCTTCTGATCATGGATTGACGGGCCGGCCTCCACGCCGGGTTTGTCGAACCATTCGTTGAATGAATTGCCTCCGTTGGCGAACGAATGCCTGTGCACGACCAGCCGCCAGAAGTTCTCGGACGCCTTCAGCTCCACCGGGTCGCCATCGACGTTCGCGGCGTTGGCCAGGCCCACTGCTGGCGCAATGTGCGTATTGGCGTGCAAGCCGCCCAACCGATCTTCGCCCTCGGCCAGTGGGCCGACAAACCATGCGCGATTGAACATGCGGGCGGCTTCGAGGTGCCGGGGATTTTTGTCGATTTTGAAAAGTTCGGTCAGAACGTCACTCATCGCACCAAATTCGTTCTGTGGATTGCGGCTGCCGTCCGTGCGGAATATCCCGTCGATCTGCGCGGCATCAAGCTGGGCGAGTCGTTTCTCAAAGTAGTCAGCCATCCTCGTGACCACGTCGAGTGCCTGCTTGTTGCCGACATAGGCATGGGCGTCGAGGAGGCCCGACATGATCTTCTGGATCGTGTAATAAGGCACGCCGATGCCCCCGGCATCGGCCCCAGGCTTGCCTTCGAGCTGGTCAAAGGCGGCCGTGGAAAAGGCGGCCAGGTAACCGTCGAGATTCAGGCTCCTCTGGCATTTGGCGAGCTCTCCCACGAGGTAGTTGACCCGGTCGCGAAACAGGAGGCTCCCGGTAGCCGCCGCCATGCGCGAGGCGGCGGACAGATAATGGCCTGTCATGTGCCCACGGAGAAATCCACTATCCCAGCCGTCGTAACCGCTCTCGATGCCTTCTTTTTGGGGAAGTTTCACCAAAGCGCGGTAGTGGTAAAGCAACTTGTCGGGATCATACGACGCGAGCACCCCTTTGCGATGCAGCTCCTGCCGTACGTAAAACGGACTTCCCGGCAGCAAGCGCACCTGGGTTGCCAGGAAGGCACGAGCCGCATCGACTGGAACCGTACCCGACACGGGAGGCACAAGTTGGCCAAGGTCGCGGGCGGCACAATGCGCCGGCAGCGCCGCGAGGGTGGCTTTGAGCAGCGAACGTCGGGTAAAGGACATCAGAGAGTCTTTCGTCAAATGGGGGCGCTAAAGTAATCATCACTCTTCCGCCGTGCGTAGGCGGAAGCGGAATATCCGACGACTACGTATGGATTGTCAAGTATAAAAAAGAATCGATAAACGCCGGGAGAACCGGCCGTTAGCGCTTGTGGTTTTGCAGGACCGCTTGCAGAGGCTTGCAGCGGCGTTCCCGCGCGATATCAAGGGCTGTCTCGCCATCGCTCCGGGCGATGCTCTGATCGGCACCCGCGGCCAGCAACATTTTGGCGACCGAGACCCAGCAATGGCGCGCAGCCAGCGTCAGGGGCGTATAGCCACTCGCGTAGGGCCACTTTCTCGCTTCTTGATAGTCTTCATATCGGCCGCCGAATTGGATATTTGTATTGGCGTGATACCGAAGGAGCAGCTTGATGATCGGCATCTGCGGCCCGAACGAGGCTTGCGTGCGAGATTTCTCGTCCATATAGGCAGTGAGTGCCGTCATCAGTGGAGTCTCGTCGGCCCAGTTCCGGATTTCGGTGGATGCACCCGCTTCCAGCAAGATCCGGACGATTTTTTCGTTGCCCTCCTCGACCGCCCAGTCAAGCGGTGTACGCCTGAAATCCCCCGGCAGGTTCACGTCCGCATGGGCCCGTATCAGGAGGCGAACGTCTTCTTCGCAGTCTGGCGGCTTCCCCTTATAACCTCCGCTCTTCAGCAAACGGACATAAATGCTCGGCCGACATCCGGCAGCATCGGCGAGTGCGGTACCGCCCTGAGAGTTGCGCTGATTGGGATCGGCGCCCGCATGAAGAATCAGTTTCAGGATACGAGTGTCCGCATTCACCGCCATAATAACCGGAACAAATCCGTCGGCGGCCGATCTGACATCGTCGCCAAGTGACAGCCGCGCCTGGACCGCGGCCAATTCGTTGCTCAAGATTGCCTCYGTCAAGGGAGACAGCGTTTGCGCACCAAAAGCGCTTTCAGCGAACAGCACAAGAAAGAAGCCCGCCAAGGTCTTCTTGAGCATACCGATTCTCCAGTCTTCGTTATTTGTTTTGCGAACAGGCTAAGGTTGCCCTATTTATTTCCAAAATACAATAATTCCAAAACCCGCCCCGAAACAAACATTGCCGGTTGCGCACTTCATTCGCGCTCGAAGCATTCGTCCTTGGTCCATGCCGCCTGCACCCGGCACTCGCCGCTTGCCGGGGCGCCCAGTACCCTTTCCCTGGCACTGACCACCGAGCGACGCTGCTCGTCGAGGATCGCGTGCAGGCGATCAATCTCCTGCAGCCGTGCGTCCAGTTGGCCGAGCAGGGCATCCTTTAACGCGGCGCCGTGCAAAGCGGCGACGCTCCGGATCGTATCCAGCGAGAACCCCAGCTTCTGGCCGAGCTGTATGAGGTCCAGCCGGTCGAGCGCATTGGCCTGGTAGACCCGATAGCCGTTGGCGCCACGCTGCACCTTCGGTAGCAGGCCCTCCCGTTCGTAGTAACGGATGGTCGATGCCGGAATGCCCGACCGTTCCGCAAGTTCGCCGATTTTCATGTTTATCCAGCACTTGACCTTGAAGTTGACTTCAAGCTTAGGATAACCCATCCCTATCGAATCCAGGAGTCATCCGATGCTCTTCACGCCCCTGACGCTGCCGAATGGCGCCATCGTCCCCAACCGCCTGGCCAAGGCCGCCATGGAAGAAACCCTGGCCGACGCCGGGCAGATGCCGGGACCGCGAATCATCCGCCTGTACCAACGCTGGGCCGAGGGCGGCACCGGCTTGCTCATCACCGGCAACGTGATGGTCGACCGCCGCGCGCTGACCGGCCCGGGCACCATTGCACTGGAGGCGGGCACACCGCTCGAACCGTTCAAGGCATGGGCGCGGGCGGCGCAAACACGAGGCGCCCAGGTCTGGATGCAGATCAGCCACCCGGGCCGCCAGGTCATGGCCAATATGGGTGGCCTGGCCTGGGCACCGTCGGCGGTGGCGCTGGATTTGGGCAAGCACAGCAAGATGTTCGCGCAGCCGGTGGCGATGACGGAAGCCGACATCGCCGACGTGATCGAACGCTTCGCGGCCACCGCGCACGCGGCCGAGCACGCGGGTTTCACGGGTGTGCAGATCCACGCGGCGCACGGGTACCTTCTTTCGCAGTTCCTGTCGCCGCTGACCAACCGGCGTGACGATGCCTGGGGCGGCAGCCTGACCCACCGTGCACGCCTGCTGCTGGACGTCGTGCGCGCCGTGCGGGCGCGCGTTGCCCCAGGCTTCTGCGTCGGCGTCAAGCTGAATTCGGCCGACTTTCAGCGCGGCGGCTTTTCCGAAGACGACGCCAGGCAGGTGCTGGCGATGCTGAATGCCGAGCAGGTTGACCTCGTCGAACTCTCCGGCGGGAGCTACGAGAGCCCGGCCATGCAGGGCCGGACTGCCGACGGCCGCACGCTCGCGCGCGAAGCATATTTCCTGGAATTCGCCCGTGACCTCGCACAGGTCGCAGC
>NZ_JBFUDR010000297.1:0-7663 GCF_056404615.1 Massilia sp. P2_C2
GACCTGCACCAGCCGGATGTCGGCGATGCCCTTCTCGGCCATGAACATCAGCACGCGGCGCGGGCTCGGCGCGCGGCTGCTCGTGTACAGTTTCATGGATCTCCTCCTTGCGATTGTGTGCCGCCGATCATACCGCAGCTGTCCGCTTGTTCATTTGACAGTCCGCGCCGTTTCCCCGTAGATTGGCGGATTGCCCGCGCGCGCCCATCCCATCCGACGCGCGGGTCCGACGTACATACTCGACAGGATGTCCATGCACCGCACTCTACTCTCCGCCGCCGTCGCGCTGACCCTCGCGACCGCGCCTCTCGTGCACGCCAGYGCCGCGCCTACCCGCGCCCGCGCGGGCGCGCCGGCCAGCGTTGATACCACCACCCAACTGCCGCGCGGGGTCGTCCCGACGCATTACCAGGTCTCGCTGACGCCGGACGCGGCCGCCGCAACGTTCAGCGCGCATACCGTCGTCACGATCAACGTCGCCAAGGCGACGAACACGATCACGCTGAACGCGGCCGACCTCAAATTTTCCAAAGTGACGCTGGCCCCGGCCGCCGGTGGCGCCGGACAGGAGGCGACAGTTGCCGTCGACGCGGATGCGCAGACGGCCACGTTCACGTTCGCCCGCCCCGTCGCGGCGGGCATGTATCACCTGGCGATGGACTACACGGGCGTGATCGGCACGCAGGCCGTCGGCCTGTTCTCGCTGGACTATCCCGGCGCGAACGGCAAACAGGCACGGGCGCTGTACACACAGTTCGAGAACTCGGACGCGCGCCGCATGATCCCGTCGTGGGACGAGCCCGCGTACAAGGCCAGCTTCGCGCTGGACGTCGTCGTGCCGGCCAGCCAGATGGCCGTCAGCAACATGCCCGCGACGACCACGGCGCCACTGCCGGACGGCCGCAAGCGCGTGACGTTCGCGACGACGCCGAAGATGTCGACCTATCTGCTGTTCTTCGCGCTCGGCGACTTCGAACGGGCGAGCGCGAAGGTGGACGGCGTCGACGTCGGCGTCGTCACCCGTCGCGGCGCGCTGGCGCAGGCCCAATTCGCGCTCGAGGCGCAGCAGGCCATCCTGCGCGAATACAACGATTACTTTGGCGTGCGCTACCCGCTGCCCAAGCTGGACAACGTGGCCGGCGCGGGCCGCAGCCAGTTCTTCAGCGCGATGGAGAACTGGGGGGCGATCTTCACGTTCGAATACGCGCTGCTGCTCGACCCGGCCATCTCCACCCAGCACGACCGCCAGGAAATCTTCGTCACCGCCGCGCACGAGATGGCGCACCAGTGGTTCGGCGACCTCGTCACGATGCGCTGGTGGGACGATCTGTGGCTGAACGAAGGCTTCGCGTCGTGGATGGAAAGCCGCATGACGACACGCCTGCATCCGGAGTGGAATGCCCAGCTGGGCGCCGTCGCCACGCGGGAATCGGCCATGCGCCGCGATTCCGTGGCCGGCACGCACCCCGTCGTGCAGCACGTGGAGACGGTCGAGCAGGCCAGCCAGGCCTTCGACGAGATCACGTATTCGAAGGGCGAATCCGTCATCCGCATGCTGGAAGCCTATGTGGGCGAGAACGCGTGGAGGAATGGCGTGCGCGCGTACATGAAGGCCCATGCGTACGGCAACACGGTGTCGGACGACCTGTGGAAGCAGATCGAGAAGGCGGCCGGCAAGCCCGTCACCGCGATTGCCCACGATTTCACCCTGCAGCCGGGGGTACCGCTGATCCAGGTCGGCGAGCCCGAATGCCGCAACGGCAATACCACCGTGGCGCTGACGCAGGCCGAATTCGCGCGCGACCAGCCAGGCAAAGCCCCGCTCGCCTGGCGCGTGCCCGTCATCGCGCAAATCGCCGGCAATGCGAAACAGGCGACGACGCTCGTGGCCGGCGGCAAGGGGACGCTCACGCTGCCGGGCTGTGGGGCCGTCATCGTCAACGCGGGCCAGAGCGGCTACTACCGCACGCTGTACACGGCGGCCGACTTCGCCCGGCTGGCGCAAGGCTTCGCGACGCTGGCCCCCATCGACCAGATCGGCCTGCTCGCGGACAGCAGCGCGCTGGGCCTGGCCGGCCTGCAGCCGGCATCGAGCATGCTGGACCTCGTGAAGGCGACGCCGGCCTGCGCCGATCCGGCCGTGTGGACCCGTATCGCGGGCATGCTGGACGGCCTGCATGCGCGCTATGGCGAACAGGTGCGCGGCGGCGACGATACGCGCCAGCGCCGCTTCGACGCGTTCGCGATCGGCCGGCTGGCACCGCTGATGGCGCAGGTCGGCTGGAACGCGCGACCGGGCGAACCGACCGCCGTCGCCAACCTGCGCGAACAGCTGATCGTCGTGCTGAGCGACCTGGGCGACGCGAACATCATCGCCGAGGCGCGCCGCCGCTACACGGCGCTGGCTACGATTCCTTCCGCCGTGCCGGGCCCGCTGCGCAAGACCGTGATGGGCGTCGTCACCCTGCACGCCGATGCCGCCACCTGGGACCAGTTGCGCACGGCGGCGCGCAACGAGACGAATCCGCTCGTGCGCGACCAGCGCTACGCCCTGCTGGCCGCGACGGAAGACCGCGCGCTCGCCATGCGCGCCCTGCAGCTTGCCCTCACGGACGAGCCGGGCCTGACGATCAGCGCCGCAATGATCGCGGAAGTGGCCGCGCGCTACCCGGACATGGCGTTCGACTTCGCCATCGCGAACCTGGCGAAGATCAACGAGCGCGTGGACGCCAGCTCGCGCAGCCGCTACCTGGCACGCCTGGCGACGGGGTCGTCGGACCCGGCCATGGTCGGCAAGCTGGGCGCGTACGCGGAAGCGAACCTGGCGCCGACCTCGCGCGGCGACGTCGAGGCGGCCGTCGCGGCCATCAAGGATCGCATCCAGGTGAATGCGGCGCGGTTGCCGGAGATCGATGGGTGGCTGAAAGAGAATGCCGGCCAGGTGTTCGGGAGCTTCTGCGCGGCAAGGCAGTTACATATCTAACTTTGGCTCATCCAACAGCTTGGCCTTGTATGCCATCAGTTCGTCAGGTGGCACATCGAATCGCTTGAGCCACTCCTCCGCCGACCAGCCAATCAGGCGGGGCTCGCTCCCTGAAGAGGCATAGTGCAGTTGCACTTCCGGGGTCCGGACGGGCTGCAGCAGCATGTCCGGGAGCACCATCCGCGCAGGAAGAGGTTCATCCGCCGGCGCCGCCTCGGGCCGCGGGCCAGCCTGGATAACGACGCCGGTGCCATAATCGAAAAGACGGAACCAGTCCATCGGCAACTCGGACTGGACGGTGGATTCACCACCAATCTTCTCCAGGTATTCTCGGTTGATGGCCGTGAGCCAGCTGACCGTCTTGAGTCCCAGGTGAGCGTTGGCGGCGCCGGCGACCAGGTTCCCTGCGTCAAACCCTCGTAATTTCGAGGCCAGAAATGCCTCGAACGCCTGGTTCTCGTCATAGCGCAAGGCCGACAGATTCAGACTATGGCCGGCATAGCCATGTGCTGCACGCAGGAACTTGGCGCAGTCAACGAAAAGCTTCTGGAATGCGGCCGGGTGTTCCTCAACAAATAGCAGCGGTACCGAAAATCGCATGCCGCACAGGCCCCAGCCACCCATTTCCGAGCGCCAGGCCGGGAGACCGATGACCTGGAACTCCCACGGTCCGGCGTCGTGAGCTTGCTTGCCGCTGGTGTAGTAGAAGCTCACCGCGTCATCCGTGTCCAGCCTGGACAGCATAGTCTTGAGCGGCTTTGCCTTGGCGGTGGCCATTTTGCTCGGCCCCTCTGGTGGATCTTCCCGGAAGAGCCAGGTCAACTCAGGGTTGGCTGTCGCCTGATACACCTCGAAGCACTCGCTGATTGCATCGCGCACGGCGGGCAGGTGCGCATCTGTGAAGAAGAGTGTGCCGGCGATGGCTGGTACGCAGCCCACGTAATTTTGTGGGCCCTGCTTCGTTAAAAAGCCCCCAGGCACATTCAGGGCCGCCGGGTTTGTACGCATCAACTCGACGGGGTCGAACGGTAAATCGCTCATATCTTGTCCTCAATACACCGGCACGCCACCCGGCGGCGGCCGCTTCATCACAACCGTGTAAATTATGCCGAGAATCGCGGCAGCGGGTCCCAGCTGTTCGACGGGCACCTTCGACGGCTTCGGTTCGGGGTGATCGCAGTCGCATTCCTTGAGGTCCAGCGGCACCATCTTCGTTCGGTCACCGGCGATGGTGATGTAGTCCTGGCGCTGCCCGAGTCCATAGGTATCGTCGGGGAACTTCATCTCGACCACCTGCTTGATATTGTCCTGCGTGGGCGGGATCGACGGGTCCTTGACGATGACCACGTCAGGACGCCGCGTATAACCCCGGCCGGCTTTGTACGGCTGCGGCCGGGTCGGGTCTTTTGGCCAGAGCGTCTTCGTCCAGCCAGGCCAGAGCTCTCTGCCTTTAGTTGGAATCTCCCTGTCAAGGAACGGCATCGGCGGACGCTTCGTCATGTCGTAGGTGTACTCGGCCTTGTATGGACTGGTGTGCTTGAGCGCCGCGTCGAGCGCTTTGAGCCGGCCGGATACGCACTCTTGCTTCAACCGGCGCCCGTCGGCGCCTATATTCGGCTGTGTCTGGCATTGGCACATCGCCGAGCAGAGGACCTTCTTGTCGGACGGGTCTAGCTTAGGTTTGCCAAGCGGCACAACGGTCGTCGAGCCCTCTGGCGACATGTCACCGACGGCCATTGGCACCTTCCCGTTACTCGGAGGGCTTGTCGGGCCCGTCACGCTTGACCGTCCTCGGCAAGGTCGAACGCCAAGGCCTCCCGCACGTCTCGCGCCACCCATTCCGTGCATCCGTTTTCGTCAGTAATGCCTTTGAGAGATTGGCCATTGGTCGAACGTATGCGGACGGTTTGATTGCGTACCGGTTCACCTGTGACGGCGTCGACCAGCTGGAACCGACCTCGGAAACGTTCCGTTCCGGTGCCCGCAGGTTCATCCTGGTAGCGGCCGGCAAGCGTTTTGGAAATGAATCCGAACCCGGCCAGCAGATTAGCAGGCGCCCCCCCGCCTGAAACAGCTGGCGCGGCGGCATCGACTGGGGCTGTCCGGCTAAGTGTCTGACTGGAGATGAGCACAGCGCCACAGGCTGTTTTGCATCCATCGTACGCCACCGCACGGCCTTCGGTGCGAAACCCGTTATCGCCTTGAGCGATGGGGAACACTCCCTTACAGCGCGGGCACGATACCATGTCGCCGACGCGGGCCCATCCCTTTCCGTCCGTGGATGAGATCTGAGAAGAGGTGATAACGGTGCCGCCGTGACTCGTTTTGTCACCGATGACGATAATGGCTTTCAAAGTTGCCTCCGCTACTCGTTGTGCGAAACGAAATATTACACTTTTGGCAGTGTGGCAACCTTACAGAATCGCACACGGAAGTACACGCAACAGAAAAATCCGGCGGCGCTGGCGGTAACGTCGCGGGGGCGAGGAGCTGGAAATTCACCGCATTTATTGAATGCCGTGTGGAGATACCCCCCCTGACGAAAGATCGCGATCGCCGTCACGGGACCGTGACCTTCCCGCGCCGCCGCGCAGTGAGCCACGCATCGAGCCGCTGGGCCGCACCAGGCGCCACATGCAGACCCAGCTTCGTGCGGCGCCACAGGATGTCGTCAGCGCACAAGGCCCATTCCTGGCGCACGAGGTAGTCCGCCTCGACCTCGTACAGGCACGGCACGATTTCCTCGCCCAGGTCGGCCCGCGTGCGGCAATGGGCCAGCAGCGTGGACAGCCGCGTGCCGTAGCTGCGGGCATAGCGCGCCAGCAGGCCTTCCGGCAGCCAGGAAAACTGCTGGCGCCGCGTGCGCACCCAGGCGTCGTATTCCAGCACGGCGCGCGCGATCGGCACCTTGCCGTACAAATCGCCGCCCGGCAGGCAGGCCTGCGCCGTCCATGCCGGCAACTGGCGGCCGAGGACGGGGCCGATCCAGTCGACGGCCTGCTCGGCCAGCTTGCGGAACGTCGTCACCTTGCCCCCGAACACGGACAGCAGCGGCGCCCCGCCTGCCGTGTCGCGCTCGAAGCGGTAGTCGCGGCTCGCGCTGGAGGCATTCCCGCCGCCGTCGGCGATCAGCGGGCGCACGCCCGAGTAACTCCACACCACCTCGGCAGGCGTGGTGCGGCGCTCGAAGCAGCGGTTCGCGGCGTCGCACAGATAGGCCGTCTCGGCGGCACTGATGCTAACCCGGTCGAGATCACGCCGATCATGGTTTCCATGCGGGTCGACGGCGTCGTAGTCGACGTCCGTCGTGCCGACCAGCGTGAAGGCGCCCTCGTACGGCAGCGCGAACACGATGCGGCCGTCCGGCTGTTGCAGCAGGAACGCGTGGTCGCCGTCGAACAGGCGCGGCACGACGATGTGGCTGCCCTTGACGAGGCGCATCGGGTGCGCCGGCCCGGCCCCCGTCGCCTGCAGGAAGCTGGCCGCCCACGGTCCGGCCGCGTTCACGAGGCAGCGCGCGTGCACGTGCGATGTGCCGTCGGGCCCGTGCAGTTCGGCATCCCAGCGTTTGCCTTCGCGCTGCACCCGCACGCAGCGCGTGCGCGTGAGAATGGTCGCGCCCCGCTCGCGCGCATCGAGGGCCGCCAGCACGACGAGGCGCGCGTCGTCGACCCAGGCGTCGGAATAGGCGAACGCGCGCACGTAATGCTTTTGCAGCGCCGTGCCGGCCGGGCTCGCGCGCAGGGGCACCGTGCCGGACGGCGGCAGGAAATCGCGCGGCGCGAGGTGGTCGTACAGGAACAGGCCGGCACGGATCATCCAGGCGGGCCGCTGGCCCGCGCCTTTGCCCATGAGGCCGGCCGCCTGCGGCATCAAAAAGCGCAGCGGACGGATGATGTGCGGCGCGCTTTTGAGCAGCACTTCGCGCTCGGCCAGCGCCTTGCGCACGAGGCCGAAATGGTATTGCTCCRGATAGCGCAGGCCGCCATGGATCAGCTTGCTGGACGCGGACGACGTGTGCTGCGCCAGGTCGTCCTTTTCGCACAGGACGACGGACAGGCCGCGCCCGGCCGCGTCGCGCGCGATCCCGGCGCCGTTGATGCCGCCGCCGACGACGAGAACGTCGCAATCGATACGTTTGGCAATGTCTCGCATATCCACCACACTCCTGTACGCCGGGATCCCGCCCGGCCGCAGCCTACTATAATCCGTGAACGACGCTCTGTGTTCGGCCGCATCAATCCGGCCGGAGTCGGCCTGCCGGCCGTGTAGAATCGGTCCATGACCACTGTTGCGATGCGCGCCTGGGTCCGCATGCCGTCCGGCAAGCGGCTCGATCTCCTCAATCCAACGCCGTTCGACTGGGACGACAGCGACCTGGCCCTCGGCCTCGCGCGCACCTATCGCTGGGGCGGCCACTCGGCCTGGCCGCTGCCGCTGTCCGTGGCCCAGCATTCCCTGGCCGTGATGCTGCTGCGCAGTGCCGCCGCGCCGGCGCCGCTGGCGCCCGTCGTCCTGTTGCGCGAACTGTTGCACGATGCCGAGGAAGGCCTGCTCGGCTTCGATGCCGTCTCGCCCATCAAGCCCTTCCTCGGCGACGGTTTCCGCGCCCTCACTCGCCGCCTCGAACAGGCCGTGTTCCTGCGCTACCGCCTGCCCGCCTGGACGCCGGCCGAGCAT
>NZ_JBFUDR010000298.1:0-7651 GCF_056404615.1 Massilia sp. P2_C2
CGCCGTAGGGTGGGCACGCCGTGCCCACGCGGATTTGGAATGACCGATACACCAAGAATCACGTAATAAAAAGGAACCCACCATGTTCACCACCGCTTTCTCCGGCAGCTTGTTCGTCGTCGCCGCCCCGTCCGGCGCCGGCAAGTCGACCCTGGTCAATGCGCTGCTGGCGCTGGAACCGGGCATCAAGCTGTCGATCTCGACCACGACGCGCCCGCCGCGCCCGGGCGAAGAGGACGGCCGCGAATACCACTTCACCACCGCCGAGGATTTCGTCGCCCGCGCCGACCGCGGCGAATTCCTGGAATGGGCCGAGGTGCATGGCAATTACTACGGCACGAGCCGCCTGACCGTGGAACAGGAAATGAAGACGGGCACCGACATCCTGCTGGAAATCGACTGGCAGGGCGCGCGCCAGGTGAAGAAGCAGTTCCCTCAGGCGGCCGGCATCTTCATCCTGCCGCCGTCCATCGCGGCGCTGGAAGAGCGCCTGCACAAGCGCGGCACGGACGAGCCGCACATCATCACGCGGCGCCTGCTCGCGGCCGGGGGTGAGATCGCTCACGCTCCCGAGTTCGAGTATGCTATCATCAACGAAGAGTTCAACGTCGCCCTGTCCGAGCTGCAGGCGATTGTCAAAGCGACACGCGCGCGCTTCGCCCAACAGGCGGCCCGCAACGCCTCGCTGTTTGCCCAGTTGGGAATCCACGTGCAGCAACCGCAAGCTTAAGCATTGGTGGGCATGGGATGCCCGCCCTACGAATATTGCCGTAGGGTGGGCACCCCGTGCCCACCGGCCGTTTGCGTTACGGAATTATCACTGAAACAATTCATCTGTTGGAGTTACCATGGCCCGCATCACCATCGAAGATTGCCTGAAAAACGTCCCGAACCGTTTCCAGCTGACCCTGGCCGCCACCTACCGTGCCCGCCAGCTGCTGCAAGGCCACACCCCGAAAGTCGAAGCCAAGGACAAGCCGACCGTCGTCGCCCTGCGTGAAATCGCTGCCGGCAAAGTCGGTCTGGAAATGCTGAAAAAAGTCCCGATGTAAGATCGGCGGTGCCTGTGACCCGTCGGCGGTTTATCACCTTTGGGGTCGGAGCCCGAATTTCTCGCGTGAGCTCCGACCCCAACGGATCAATCAGCCCGTGATTCTGTTATGCTGTTTCCATACTGCGGCTGATTGTCTTTACGTATGAACTTGTCCTCACCGGATTCCGTCCACTCGGGCACCACCAACAACAAGGCGAGCCGGCCCGGCCGGCCCGCCGGCAAACCGCAGGAAGCCGAACCGGCGCCCGCTCCCGGCGTCGCGTCGATCACGCACCTGGCCACCAAGCTGGCCGAATACCTCACTCCCGTCGAACTCAAGCGCGTCAAGGAAGCCTACCGCTTCTCGGACGAGATGCACCTCGGCCAGGTCCGCAAGTCGGGCGAGCCGTACATCTCGCACCCGATCGCCGTGGCCGAGATCTGCGCCGACTGGAAGCTGGACGCCCAGGCGATCATGGCCGCGCTGCTGCACGACGTGATCGAAGACCAGGACGTCAAGAAGGAAGAGCTGCTGGAACGCTTCGGCCCGCAGGTGGCCGACCTCGTCGACGGCCTGTCGAAGCTGGAAAAGATCGAGTTCCAGAGCGTCGTCGAAGCGCAGGCGGAAAATTTCCGCAAGATGCTGCTGGCGATGGCGTCGGATGTGCGCGTCATCCTGATCAAGCTGGCCGACCGCCTGCACAACATGCGCACGCTGGGCGTCATGGCCCCGGCCAAGAAGCGCCGCATCGCCAGCGAGACGATGGAAGTCTACGTGCCGATCGCGCACCGCCTCGGCCTGAACGACATCTACCGCGAGTTGCAGGACCTGTCGTTCTCGCACCTGTACCCGCTGCGCTACCGTACGCTGTCGAAGGCGATCAAGGCTGCGCGCGGCAACCGGCGCGAAGTGGTCAAGAAGATCCTCGACGCGGTCAAGAACCAGCTGTCTGCGGCCGGCCTGCCCGCCGAAGTCTACGGGCGTGAGAAGACCCTGTTCGGCATCTATAAAAAAATGCGCAGCAAGCACCTGTCGTTCTCGCAGGTGCTGGACGTGTATGGCTTCCGCGTCGTCGTCGACACGGTCCCGAACTGTTACGTGGCGCTTGGCTCCCTGCACGGGCTGTACAAGCCCATGCCCGGCAAGTTCAAGGACTACATCGCGATCCGCAAGATCAACGGCTACCAGTCGCTGCACACCACCCTGATCGGCCCGTACGGCACCCCGGTCGAATTCCAGATCCGCACCCAGGACATGCACCGCACCGCCGAGAGCGGCGTGGCGGCGCACTGGCTGTACAAGACGGGCGACCAGAACATGACGGATCTGCAGCAGCGCACGCACGCGTGGCTGCAGTCGCTGCTCGACATCCAGCAGCAGACGGGCGACTCCGCCGAATTCCTCGAGCACGTGAAGGTCGACCTGTTCCCGGACTCCGTCTACGTGTTCACGCCGAAATCGAAGATCATCGCCCTGCCGCGCGGCGCGACCCCGCTGGACTTCGCCTACAGCATCCACACGGGCATCGGCGACCACACCGTGGCCGTCAAGATCAACCACGAACCGGCGTCGCTGCGCACCGAACTGCACAACGGCGACATCGTCGAGATCCAGACCGACCCCGATTCGCGCCCCAGCCCGACATGGCTGAGCTTCGTGCGCACGGGCAAAGCGCGCTCGGCGATCCGCCACCACCTGCGCACCGTCAACCTGAACGAATCCGTCGAGCTCGGCCGTGACCTGCTGACGCAGTCGCTGGCGCAGCTGGGCATCAAGGGCGACCTGGCGCCGGCCACCATCGAGCGCCTGCTGGCGGAATCGTCGGCCAAGTCGCTGGACGAGCTGTACGCCGACATCGGCATCGGCAAGCGCATGCCGGCGCTCGTCGCGCGCCACATCGTGAGCCTGCTGGGCGGCGACATCGCCACCATCCCGGCACAGCCGAGCAACGGCGGCGAGCTGGATCCGGTCACGATCTACGGCAGCGAAGGCGTATCGGTCCAGCTGGCACCGTGCTGCCAGCCGATCCCGGGCGACCACATCATCGGCCAGCTGCGCCGCGACCAGGGCCTGGTCGTGCACACGGCCGACTGCTCGCAAGCAAACCGCCTGCGCCTGAAGGAACCGGACCGCTGGATCCCGGTCCAGTGGGGCAGCGAACTGAACCGCCGCTTCGACTGCCGCATCCGCCTGCTGATGAACAACGAAAAGGGCAGCCTGGCCCGCGTCGCCGCCGAGATCGGCGAGTCCGATGCCAACATCACGTATGTCGGCATGGACGAGGACGACGAACACATGATGACCCAGTTGCGCTTTACCATCCAGGTCAAGGATCGGGTGCACCTGGCGCACCTGATCCGGAACCTGCGCCGGGTCGCGGGCGTCAACCGCGTCGAGCGCGAGCGGGCCTGAACCGGCGGAACAGCGCGTAGGGTGGGCACCCCTGTGCCCACGCGTAACGCCAACATGTCGCGAACGTCACGCGTGGGCACGGAGTGCCCACCCTACAACGGCAACGTACACCGGAACCCGACATATGGCCGCTCCGCCTGCGGCCGCTCGTCGACGACGGTGAAGACGCCCGCCCCTTCCTGCGACGACCAGCTGCCGCCCCGCGCCAGCGCCCTGCCCCACCAGCTGCGTCCGGCGCGCGGCCACCAGCCCAGCCCCTGCTGCATCGGCGCGCCCGGCGCCGTGGCGAGCGTCGGCGAGCCCGGCGCGAACGTGTGTGCGACGATGCCGTCAAGGTTCCCCTGCACGTCATCGAACACCCAGCTGAACGCATTGCCCGCGCAGTCTTGGATACGCTCGCCGTTCGACAGCACATGCCAGCGCCGCTCCAGCGGATCGGCGGGTTCCACGCCGGCCGGCTGCACGCCGGCGCAGCGGCCCCGGTGCAGCCCCTGGAACAGCCGGCCCGCGCCGACTGCGCCACCGGTCCAGTTCCGGGCCTGACCGGCAATGTCGTGCGCGATGGCCAGCGCCTGCAGTTCCGTCAGCAGCCTGAAGCCGGCAAGCGCACAGGCCAGCCGCGCCGCGTGGTAGCCGATGCACACCCACGGCGGCGCAACCTCGCTCAGCAGGACACGCCCGTCCGGCCCGCGCGCCGCCAGCCAGCGCGCCACCGCGAACGCGGGCACTGTGATACCGCAAGGCAGCGTGACGGCCGGCACGGCGACGAAACCGGGCGGAAGCGCGCTGTCGATCGCCGCGGCCGCCATATCCGCATCGAGATTGCCCATGCCCTCTCCTTACTCGCCGCGCTCAAAACATCTGGTAGACATAGGGCGACAGCTCCGCTTGCGGCCGCGCCGCCTCGTACAGCGCATGCAGGGCTTGCGCCGCCTCGGCCACCCGGGGTGCGTGTTCGGCCAGCCCGGGATCCCCATGCGCGCGCCAGTACGCGGCCAGGCGTTCGCCGAAATCCCCGGCATCCAGGCAGGACGGCGCCAGGAAATCGTCGAGGATCATCGTCGTGTGCGTGCGCTGCGTGTAATAGCTGGACAGGCGTGCATCCGGCCCCAGCGGGAATGGCGGCTGCCCGGCCGCGCAGTCCGCAGTCAGTACGTCGAACAGCGGCCCCGCGAATGACTGCAATGCCGCGTCGTCAATCGAGCTCATAGGTCTTCCTCCAGTCTTCGTTATCCGGCAGCGCGGGTTGCTCGCGGCGCCACAACACCACATCCTCCAGAACCAGCAGGTCCATCTCGGTGCGCATGAAGCAGCGGTAGGCGTCCTGCGGGCTGCACACGATCGGCTCGCCGCGCACGTTGAACGACGTGTTCACGAGCAGCGGGCAGCCCGTCAGCCGTTCGAACGCTTCGATCAGCGCGCGGAATTCGGGGTGGCCGCCGTTCTCCCCATCACGGTCGACGGTCTGGATCCTTGCCGAGTAATCGACGTGCGTGACGGCCGGGACGTCGCTGCGCGGCTGGTTGATCACGGCCATCATGTCGTCGTCGCCCGCCTCGAACGCGCCCGTGTCCATGGGCAGCCGGCGCATCTTCTGCACCGGGGCGACCATCAGCATGTACGGGCTGTCGCCGTCGAAGTCGAAATACTCGGCGCAGCGCTCGCGCAGCACGGCCGGCGCGAACGGGCGGAACGATTCACGGAATTTGATCTTCAGGTTCATCGTCGCCTGCGTGCGCGGATTGCGCGGGTCGCCCAGGATCGAGCGGGCACCCAGCGCGCGCGGTCCGTATTCCATCCGTCCCGACAGCCAGCCGACGATCTTTCCGGCCGCAAGCAGCTCCGCCACGAGGGCCAGGCGTTCCGCGCGATCGGGGATGCGGTGGTACGGATAGCCCTTGCGGTCCAGGAAGGCGAGGATCTCCTCGCTCGAATAGCGGGGTCCGAGGTAGCTGCCGTGCTGGGCGTCGCCGGCACCGGGCGCGCGCCGGCGCGGGGCCTCGTACGCCATGTGGTGGGCCAGCAGGGCCGCGCCGAGCGCACCGCCCGCGTCCCCGGCGGCCGGCTGCACCCAGATGCCGTCGAAGATGCCGGCCGCGGCCAGCTTGCCGTTGGCGACGCAGTTCAGCGCCACGCCGCCCGCCAGCACGAGCTTGCTCTCTCCGCTCAGGCGGCGCAGGTGGCGCGCCGTCTTCAGCACGATCTCTTCGGTGACCTGCTGGATGCTGGCGGCCAGGTCCATCTCGCGCCGCGTGATCGGCGTCTCGGGCTGGCGCGCCGGGCCGTCGAACAGCTCGGCGAAGCGCGGACCGGGCATCGCCATCCCGTCCAGCCAGCCGAAGCAGGCCATGTCGAGCCGGTACGACCCGTCGGCACGCACGTCGATCAAGTGTTCGCGGATACGCCCGGCGTAGCGCGGACGGCCGTACGGCGCCAGCCCCATCAGCTTGTACTCGCCGGAATTGACCTTGAAGCCGCAGAAGCTCGTGACCGCGCTGTACAGCAGGCCCAGCGAGTGCGGATAGTCGATTTCGGCGAACAGTTCGAGCTTGCGCCCGTGGCCGACGCCGAGCGTGGTCGTGGCCCATTCGCCGACGCCGTCGATGGTCAGCACGGCCGCGCTGTCGTACGGCGACGGGTAGAAGGCGCTGGCGGCATGCGCCATATGGTGCTCGGCGAACAGCACGCGTCCTGCGCGCCCGAGCGTGCCGAGCGTCTGCCGGACGTGCTCGTTCACCCAGATCTTGTCGCCCAGCACCGCGCCGGCCGCCTGGGCGAACAGCGCGCGCGCGCCGGCCGCGTCGCCGTGAATGACGCCGGCACGGGCATTCTGCACGACGCGGTCGAACGTCAGCAGCGGATTGTCGTAGAACACGATCGCATCGAGGTCGGCGGCGTCGACGAAGCCTTCCTCGAGGCAGTAATTAATGGCGTTGACGGGAAACGATGGATCATGCTTTTTGCGCGTAAAGCGTTCTTCCTGCGCGGCCGCGACGATCTCGCCGTCGCGCACGAGAGCCGCCGCCGCGTCATGGTAATAGCCGGCGATACCGAGTATGGTCTTGCCCATGATGTCTCCTCAGCTGGCCCGGGCCAGGCTTGCGCCCAGCATGTCGGCGATGACGGGCTGGAGCGAATGCGCGAGGGCGTCGTGTCCGGCCGGCGTGAAATGGATGTCTTTTTCCCAGCGCAGCTGGCGCCGCGTGGCGGAGGAAATGCGCAACAGGTCGGGCAGCGGATCGTGCAGGCGGCAGCCGAGGTCGGAGGCCAGTTCCGCGAACCGGGCCTGGTAAGGCGAAGCGTCGCACGTTTCGTCGAGGTGCTGCGGCAATGGCAGCGGCATCAGCAGCACGGGCCGGTCGAGCGCGCGGATCCATTCCGTCAGGATCGCGCGCATCAGGCGCCATGCCGGGTTGGCGGACGAATCGTAGTGCGGCAGCGGCTGGTACTGCGTGAGGTGCTGGACCATCTCGCGCATGCCCAGCTTCGTCACCATCTTGCGCAGCATGACGAAGCGCCCGCCCTGGTCGACGGCAGCGGCCTGGTTGGCGTCCAGCTCGTGTTCCTCGTACGGATCGCGCCGCGGCGGTACCTGGCACAGCCGCAGAACGTCGTTGTCCAGCTGAAAATAAGGCTTGGCATAGATGCGGAGGGCGCCATGCTCGTCACGATGCGGGCGAAATTGCGCGACGACGCGCCGGATGTTCTCGACGAACACGGCGATGACGACGAGGTCGTGTTCGATGTCGCGGGCGAATTCGCGCCAGATGAGGTATTGCTGGTCCGTCCCCGTCGACGACAGGCCGAAATTGTAGACCTCGACGGGCGGCGTACCGGCAGCGGGCAGGCGCGCTTCCAGCAGGTCGGTGTAGCGCTGGCGGTTGGGCACGGCGTCGCCGGCCGTGAACGAATCACCGAACACGAGCACGCGCCGGCTACCCGGCGTGCGCTCCCGCGCGAACGGCCGGTCGGCGCGGAACCCATGTTCGTTCACCTGCATGAGATATCCCCCGCCTTCGTGCGGAATTCTGACTTTCAGGCGGGGTATGTAGCGATAGCCGACGACGGGGTGGTATTCGTAGAGTTGCCTCATCATTTCCTCATGTGCTTTTGCGGATGAAATGATGATGCGTTGTTTGAATATGAGGATTTTTACGTGATCTCAACTTTTCAGAGAATTATTTAAAAACAGAAAAGAAACAGCA
>NZ_JBFUDR010000299.1:0-7643 GCF_056404615.1 Massilia sp. P2_C2
GTTCGAGATCCAGCCGTGCGGATCGACGGCTTTCGCATCGGATGGGATCCAGTAGCCGGCGCCGTTTTTTTCGAGCGAGTAGCCGTGGCCCGCGTAATAGATCACCACGCTGTCCTGGCCGTTCATTTCCGCCGCCAGCCCGTTCAGCGTGCGGATGATCGTGGCCTTGTCCGGGTCGCGCACGACGCGGACCTCGTAGCCCAGCTTCTGCGCGAAGATCTTCGCCACGGCATCGACGTCCGGCACGGCGTTTTCCAGTTGCGGGATCGTCTTGTCGGCATAGTCGTTGATGCCGAACAGGACGACCACCTTCCGTTCGATCTGCGGCACGTGCGCCGTCTTCGCGACCGCCGTCTTCGCGGCCACGGCCTTCGACGCGTGGACCAGTTCCAGTTGCGCAGTCGTGATGCGGCAGGTGCCCGTGCTCGCGTCGGCCACCGTGGCGCAAGGCTGGACGTCGGCCAGGCTCGGGTCGATTTCCAGCTTGTAGATCGCATCGGCGAACAGCTTGCGCTTGAAGTCACGGCGCTGGGCCAGCATGGCTGCGAGTTCGTCCTGGTTCATCGCGCCAATCGGGATGGCGCCGAACGTGCGCGCCGCGGCCAGCGAGGCGCGGTCGAACACGCCGCCGCCGCTGCCGCGCGGGCCCAGCAGGGGCAGGGCGGCGCGCAGCGCGGCGGCGATGGCATGCACGCTGTCGTCCTGCGCACGCGCCTCCGGTTTCGTCGGTGAAAAATCGAAGCGGACGCTCAGCGCCGTCGCATTGCCCGGTGCCTGCACGAACGTGTAGTTGTCGGCCGACAGCCCGGTGCCATTGACCGCATACGTGCCCGGCCGCGAGAACCGCGTGGCGCTGCTGTCCCACGCGAGCGTGCCCGTGGTCGCGCTGTCGAGCGTGTCCGTCCCCTTGAAGCCGGTGACCGTCCCCCCCAGGCCCGTGACGGGCAGTCCCGGCTCGCRCACCGCCGGTCCCGCCACATAGGTCAGCRTCGCAGGCGTGATCGTGCCCCCGTTGCCGCTGGCCGTCGCGTCGACGACGTTCACGCCGCTCGTGAGGTCGACGGTGCCGATCCGGTAATTCGGCGCGTCCGCCCCGGCGATCTGGAACGCACCGGTGGCGCTCACGGCCTTGTTCCGGCCCGCATCGGGTGTCGCGTAGCTGGCCTGCGCGGGGCCGCTGACGGTCAGCGTGTCGCCGGCGACGGCATTGTTCAGGGCGAACTGGTTTGCGTCCAGCGTCGCGCCCGTGGTCGCGTCGTATTCCTTGCCGACCGTGCCGGTKATGGCGATCGTCAGGGGCATCGGCATGATGGCGGCCCGCGTCGTCAGCGGTCCGCTCAGCTGGTAGTTGGACGCGTCCGCGCCCGCGAGCACGGCGCCGGTGAACGTCACGACCTTGTTCGTGCCTGCGTTCTTCGTGTCGAACGCCGCCGCCGTCGTGCCCAGTGCGAGCACGTCGCCGGGCAGCGCGCCCGTGAAGCCGCCGGACAGCGTGGCCGCGGTCGTGCCGTCGTAGACCTTGTCGGCGGCCTGGATGCCGGCGACCGTGATCGGACGCGGCGTGATGTCGGCCGTCGTCGTGGCGCCGCCGGCCAGCGTGTAGTTGCCCGCGTCGGCGCCCGCCAGCGTGCCGCCGGAGATCGTGACGGTCTTGCCCGTGCCCGCGTTCCTGGTGTCGAACAGGCCCGTCGCACCGACCAGCGTGACGCTGTCCCCCGCGATGAAGCCGGCCGGCGCGCCCGACAACGTCGCGCTGCGCGTGCCGTCGTACACCTTGTTATCCGGCGCGATCCCTGCCGCGGACACGGATCGCGGCACGATGTCGCCCACATAGGACTGCGTCGCGCCGACCACCGGCACGCCGGCGGCGGTCGCGATGTCGAACGCCGGGCCTGCCGCGCTGTAGAGTATCGGCTTGTCGGCTCCGGCGTTCTTGTCCTGGAAGGTACCGACGAGGACAACGTTGCTGGCGGGGGGCTGTACCTGGAAGCCGGGCAGCGTCGTGAAGGACTGCGGCTGGGTGAACGTCGCCTGCGTCGTGCCGTCGTAGGGGCGGGTCGCATTCACCTTGATCTGCACGGCGAGCGGGTCGTCCATCACGATGCCGTTCAGGCCCGGGACGATGGACGCCGTGCCGGCCGCATCGACCTGGACGAACTGGTAGTCGAGCGCGCCGAGCGCCGCTGCCGGGAACGACGTCTGGCCGGTGCGCAGGTGGATGAGCCAGCGTCCGATGGGCGTGGACAGCACGCTGGACGTGTTCGTCAGCGTGTCCGTCGTGATGGTGATGGCGTCGCCGTCGGTCGACGACACGAGGTTGGCGTGATCGAGTTCGACGGCATGCGCGGACAGGCTGATGCCGGCCGCGCTCATCTGCGCCTCATTGCTCGTGTCCGAGAACGCGAAGTGGCCACTCGAAATGCGCATCGGCCCGGACGCGATCAGGCTCGAGTTCTTCAGCACCAGGTCGTCGGACGTGATCGACATCGTGCCGTTCGTCGTGGTATCGGCGGCGCCGGTCGAGTCGGCCGCCAGCGTGGCATTCGTGAGGGTGATGATGCCGGACGTGATCGACAGGGTGCCGGAGTAGGTGGTGCCGCCCATGCTCGACGACGAGGMCGCGATGGTGCCGTCCGTGACGTCGAGGGCGTCGGCCGTGATGGCGATGCCCGATCCGCCTGCGCTGCTGGCGTCGCTGACGTGCGCCAGGATGGCGCTGCCGTTCAGCTGCAGGCGCTTCGCCGCGATCGAGACGCCGCTGTCGAAGGCGTCCGATGCGGAGATCGATGCATTCGTCATCGTGATGTCGTCGACGGTCGCGCTGACGTGGCTGCCGTTCACCTGGCTGCCGTCGCGCATGTCGAGCCGGGCGCCCGTCATGGCGACGAGGCCGGTGCCGGCATCCAGCAAGCTGCTCCTCTCCAGCAGGATGGTGCCGTTCGGCGTCGCGCCGAAGGTGGCGGCTTTCAGGCCGATGCCGCCGCCGGTCGTGATCTGCGCGCCTTCGCGCAGGGCGATGCTGCCGGCGCCGTCATTGTCGAAGTCCGCCGTGAAGCTGACGGGAATCGCGTTGTGATTGAAGTTGATCTTCACGCCGGGGCTGACGACGATGTCGTTGTGCGCGAACAGATTCAGCCCGCCGCCGGCCGGCGCGCCGTCGTCCAGCACGATGTCGTGGTCGACGACGATGTCGCCGGCCTGCGTCGTGGTGGCGCCTCCGCCGGTCTTGATGATGACCTTCGTGCCCTGCCTGAGCTGTCCGGCGATCAGGTCGGCTTCGATGAACGCATCGTCGCTGTTCGAGGTGACGCTGAAGTCGGCCGTATTGTCGTGCGACAGCCCACCCTCCTGCGAGCAGCAGCCGGTGATCGTGATGTTGCCGGGATCGAGCAGCCAGGTACCGGCCCTGCCGTGCGCCGCGCCCACGTCGATGCGGGTCGTCTTCACGTCGAGGAAATGCCCGGACGTCTCCACCAGCCCGCCGTTGCCGCCGTCCGGGCCGCCTTTCGCTTCGATGGCGCCGTAGACGCGCGTGGCCTGGTCGCCCCACAGGATGACCTTGCCGCCGTCGCCGCTGCCCGTGGCGCTGGCGCGAACGGATGCGTTCGGGCCCAGGTAGGTGGCGGCGGCATTGCGCACCGCGGGATTCGCGCCCTGGTAGTCGCCGCCCAGCAGCACCTCGCCGCCACCGCCGCCACCGGACGCGTCGACGACGGCCTGCCCGACCGCGCCGACCTCCTTGCCGAGCAGGCGGACCTGCCCGCCGGCGCCCGTCGCGCCGGTCGCGCTGACCCGGCCCTGCACGAGCGTCGTGCCGCCCGCCGACTCGACGAGGACCGTGCCCGCACGGCCATCCGCGCCCGTCGCGCTGGACGCACCCAGAGTTACATCGCCCTGCGCCCGGATGACCACGCGGCCGGCCGGATCGGTGCCGATGCTGTCCGCACGGACGATGCCCTGCTGGTTGACGATGCCGCTGTGGATGTCGATGCTGCCGCCGGCCGGGGCGAGCAGGGTGCCCAGGTTGACCGCACCGTTGTCCGGTGCCGTCACGCGCACGGCGACGTTGGGCAAGCCGGAATCGACCAGTTCGATGCTGTTGCCCGCCGCGAGGACGATCTGGCCGCCGGGGCTGCGCACGAGGCCTTCGTTGCGCACCGAGTTCCCCACCAGCCACACATGGCCGCCGAAGCGAGTGCCGATCTGGCCCTGGTTGAGCACCTGGCCGCCGGCCAGTCCGGTGCCGTCGAAACGGAAGCGGCCGGCCAGGAAGTCGTCGTTCGAGATGCCCAGCGTGGACGCGACCAGTCCGGCGACGTCGACGCGGGCGTTGCTGCCGAATAGCACGCCGTGCGGGTTGACGAGCCACACGCCGCCGTTCGATGACAGGCTGCCGAGGATGTTCGACGGGTCGTTGCCGACGACGCGGTTGAGCACCTGGCTCGAGGCGCCGGGCTGTTCGAACCGGACGCGGTTCTGCGAACCAATGTTAAAGGACTGCCAGTCCAGCACCGCGCCGGCACTGTTCGTGATCGTCATCTGGCCGCCGTTCGTCACGATGCCGGCGCTGCCGTTGACGATCGTCGGGCCGGTCGGCAACTGGGCGAGGGCCGGACCGGCATGGGCGCCGAATGCCGCGGCGACGGCGGCGGCGATGGCGTGGCGGCGCAGTGTTCTGGTCTGGTTTTTCATGATTTCCTCAAAGGACGAGGTTGAGCGCGAAGTGGCCGCGGAGGTCGCCCGGCTGCGTGCCGAGACCGCGTGACTGCGCCCGGCCCACGTCCACGCTGGCGTTCACGTTCCTGCCCAGCGCCACGCGCGCGCCGAGCCCGACGCCCGTCAGCGCGCACGACGTTTCGGTCGCATCGCGGCATGGCATGTCGCGGTGGTTCAGCACGCGGCCATGGTCGAGGAACACGTAGGGCTGCAGCCGGTAGCCTTGCGTCAGCAGCAGCGCGGCGTTCGTGGCCTCGATCCGTACCAGCATGCCGTTGTCGCCGGCCAGCTCGCGTTCCGTGTACCCGCGCACGCTGGCGGCGCCGCCCAGTCCGAATTTCTCGCCCGAGATCAGGGCGTGCGGGCTGTATTGCAGTTCCAGCCGGCCGTTGACCGTATAGCCGGCGCCGAGGCCCTTCTCGCCGAAGCCGACGAGGCGCGCGATGGCGTAATGCCGTGGCGCGCCCGGGCGGGCCGCGTCGAACGTCGCGCGCGCACTGCCGCCCGCGTTCACCGACAGCGCGCCGCTGATGCCATAGGACAGGGATGGCCCCTGTTTCTGGCMGACGTAGGCCACGCTGAGCGGCACCGTGGCGACGTCGACGGCGGCCGGCCCGCAGGCCAGCGCGCCGAACACGCCGACGGAACACGCGTCGTCGTACTTGCGCGAATCGATGCCGAGCGAGATGTGGTGGTCGTATTCGCCGATGCGGTCCAGGTTGCGGTTCAGGCGCAGGCCCGCGACGGTGCCGCGGCCGGTGAAGGTCAACGGTCCCGCGGTCGTCGCCGTCGTGCCGTTGCTGACGGTGGAATGGGCGTAGAAGGCATCGATCGACGCTGCCTGCGCATACAGCGGCACACGGTAGCCGAGGCTGTAGATATGGACGCGCTCCGGATGCTCGGGCGACGTCTGGTATTGCAGCGTGCCCACATGGTCCCGGTCGAACAGGTTCGCGTGCTGCACGCCCACGCTCAGCCGCTGCATGCCGGTCGCGCTCGTACCCGTGTTGTTGTAGCCGACGAGGTATTGCAGCGGTTTCGCATCCATGACATTGACCTCGGCGTCGATGTCGCCGGGCCGCGCGCCCGCCATCAGCGTCACCCCCACATGCTTGGCCGGATTGTCGTTGGTCGACTGGATGTCGCGGTCGATGGCGCGCACGCGCGGGGTCGTTCCTTCGCGCAGGTTCGGCAGGCCGGCGCGGACGTTCGCCGTATCGAACCAGGTGTTGCCCGTCACGCGGACCTGCGCGAGCCGGCCCTCGACCACGCGCACCGTGACGTCGCCGTTCGGCGTGTCCTGCGGCGGGACGTAGGCGACGACGCCACCATAGCCTGCATCGCGGTACGCGTTCTGCAAGCGCAGCGCGACTGCATTCAATTCGCCCATGCTGCGCTCCGTGCCCGCCAGTCCGGACGTGATGCCGGACAGCGTGGGTTCCGGCAGCAGCGTATTGCCTTCGATGCGCACGCTGTTCACCCGGATCTTCTGCTCCCCGGCGGTCGCGACGCCCGGTATCGACAGCCACAGCGCGCCGGCGTGCAAGCCCAGCGCGACCAGGCGAAGGGGGCCGGCGCCGAAAGGCCTGCGTGCGGGGAAGTGGGGAAGGGGGGGGACGGTGCGATCAGGCTTTGCTGGATTATCCATTCGAATGTTCAGTCATCCCATGTTGTCACTTTTATCCGTGCGATTATCGGGCCGAATGTTTCACCCGGTGTGGGTATTTGTTGCATCTGTGCCGACCCAGCAACTCCACGACAAGGCGCTTGCGTATGGTTCATGCCTGCACCTATAATGCCGATGCAAAAGTTATAACATTCGCTGAAGGGGGGAACATGAAAGGACGCGTGCTGCTGGCGCTTTGCATCATGGCGGTCGTACTGCCCGTGAAGAGCCAGGATGAGCAGGTGCTCAAGGAGGGCCAGGCCGACGTCGGCCAGCTCGTCGATGCGCTGGCGCCGCCCCGTGCGCCGGTCCGTACGCGCAGCCTCGGCCTCGCGCGCGACAACGAGGAGAGCCCCGCCGGCGGTACCCGTCCGGCGAAGGTGTCCCTCCTGATCACCTTCGACACCAATTCGGCGAACCTGACGCCGGGCGCGAAGCATTCGCTCGACGTGGTCGGGAAGGCGCTCGCGTCGGACAAGCTGGCGTCCTACCGGTTCGCCATCGAGGGCCATGCCGATCCGCGCGGCAGCGCCGACGCGAACCTGAAGCTGTCGCAACTGCGCGCCCAGTCCGTGCGCGACTACCTCGTCCAGAACGTGAACATCGACAAGGCGCGGCTGGAAGCGATCGGCAAGGGCGACCGCGAACTGATGAACAAGTCCAATCCCGAGGCGCCCGAAAACCGCCGCGTCACCATCGTCAACCTGTCGCGCTGAACGCAACCTACTGGACTTCGTCGATGGTGAAGGCCGCCGCGCCGTAGTCCGCGGCGCAAGGCGTGTCCGCGCAGACGGGCGTGCCGGCGAACAGCGCGGTCTTGCCGGTGTACGCGGCCTGCAGCCGGGCCGCCTGCGCGACGGGGAAGGCGGAGAAGGGATTCTCGTCCGTCAGGCCGGCGGCGCCGAAGTCGCGCGGCATGTCCGATACCATCACGACGAAATGGTCCGTGCCCGGCGGACCGAAGGCCTTGATCGGCCATGAGGCGCGCGGCAGGCGCAATACCTCGTTCGCGCCGATGCGGTTGTTGCGGTCGCGCGCATTCGGGAACAACAGGTGGAAGTCGTTGCCCAGGGTGCCCACCGTGTAGATGTACACATGACCCGCATGCGAGGAACGGATCGCGAAGCTGAATTTGTCGCGGCCGATCCGCAGGGGCTTGTCCGGTACGTCCACGTCGACCGTGCGTGCCGGATTGGCGCCGGCCAGGATGGCATCGAGGGCGGCGACGGGATCGAACGCGGCGGCGGGCACGGGCGCAGCC
>NZ_JBFUDR010000300.1:0-7574 GCF_056404615.1 Massilia sp. P2_C2
GCCAGATCAGCCGTTTGCAGCGCGGCGACCTGGTCGGTCGTCAGGCCGTTGGCGATCTGGTTCGTCGTCAGCGCGGCGGCCTGGGCCGTCGTCAGGGCGACGATCTGGTCGGTCGTCAGGCCGTTGGCCACCTGGTTCGTCGTCAGCGCGGCGACCTGGCTCGTCTTCATCGCGGCGAAGTCGGCCGTTTCCAGCGCGGCGACCTGGGCGGTCGTCAGCGCGGCGGTCTGGGCCGTGGTCAGCGCGGCAGCCTGGGCCGTCGTCAGCGCAACGATCTGGTCGGTCGTCAGGCCGTTGGCCACCTGGTTCGTCGTCAGSGCGGCRACCTGCGCGGTCGTCATCGAYRCGAAYTGTGCCGTCGACAGGCCGGTCGAGATCTGCGCCGTCGTCAGMGCGGCAACCTGGGCCGWSGTCAGYGCAGCCAGATCAGCCGTTTCCAGCGCGGCGACCTGGGCGGTCGTCARGCCRTTGGCGAYCTGGYTSGTCGTCAGGGCGGCGGCCTGGGCCGTCGTCAGRGCRACGATCTGGTCGGTCGTCAGGCCGTTGGCRACCTGGTTCGTGGTCAGCGCGGCRACYTGGCTCGTCYTCATCGCGGCGAAGTCGGCCGTTTCCAGCGCGGCGACCTGGGCGGTCGTCAGCGCGGCGGTCTGCGCGGTCGTCAGGGCTGCGGCCTGGGCCGTGGTGAGCGCGACGATCTGATCGGTCGTCAGGCCGTTGGCGACCTGGCTGGTCGTCAGCGCCGCGATCTGGGCGGTCGTCATCGACGCGAACTGTGCCGTCGACAGGCCGGTCGAGATCTGCGCGGTCGTCAGCGCGGCAACCTGGGCCGTCGTCAGCGCAGCCAGGTCGGCCGTTTGCAGAGCGGCGACCTGATCGGTCGTCAAGCCGTTGGCGATCTGGTTCGTCGTCAGCGCGGCGGCCTGGGCCGTCGTCAGGGCGACGATCTGGTCGGTCGTCAGGCCGTTGGCGACCTGGTTCGTCGTCAGTGCGGCGACCTGGCTCGTCTTCATCGCGGCGAAGTCGGCCGTTTCCAGCGCGGCGACCTCGGCGGTCGTCAACGCGGCGGTCTGAGCGGTCGTCAGCGCGGCGGCCTGGGCCGTGGTCAGCGCGACGATCTGGTCGGTCGTCAGGCCATTGGCGACCTGGGCCGTCGTCAGTACGGCGACCTGGGCCGTCGTCAGCGATGCGAACTGGTCGGTCGACAGGCCGGCCGAGATCTGGCTCGTCGTCAGGGCGGCAACCTGGCTCGTCTTCATTGCCACCAGGTCAGCCGTTTCCAGTGCGGCGACCTGGGCGGTCGTCAGCGCGGCGGTCTCGGCGGTCGTCAGCGCGGCGGCCTGGGCCGTGGTCAGCGCGACGATCTGGTCGGTCGTCAGGCCATTGGCGACCTGGTTCGTCGTCAGCGCGGCGATCTGCGCGGTCGTCATCGATGCGAACTGYGCGGTCGACAGGCCGGCCGAGATCTGSSYCGTCGTCAGSGCGGCAACCTGGGCCGTGGTCAGTGCRGCCAGATCAGCCGTTTGCAGCGCGGCGACCTGGTCGGTCGTCAGGCCGTTGGCGATCTGGTTCGTCGTCAGCGCGGCGGCCTGGGCCGTCGTCAGGGCGACGATCTGGTCGGTCGTCAGGCCGTTGGCGACCTGGTTCGTSGTCAGCGCGGCAACCTGGCTCGTCTTCATCGCGGCCAGGTCGGCCGTTTCCAGCGCGGCGACCTGGGCGGTCGTCAGCGCGGCGGTCTGGGCCGTGGTCAGCGCGGCAGCCTGGGCCGTCGTCAGGGCAACGATCTGGTCGGTCGTCAGGCCGTTGGCGACCTGGTTCGTCGTCAGGGCGGCGACCTGCGCGGTCGTCATCGACACGAGTTGGGTCGTCGACAGGCCGGCCGAGATCTGGCTCGTCGTCAGGGCGGCAACCTGGGCCGTGGTCAGCGCAGCCAGGTCGGCCGTTTTCAGCGCGGCGACCTGGGCCGTGGTCAGGCCGTTGGCGATCTGGTTCGTCGTCAGCGCGGCGGCCTGGGCCGTCGTCAGCGCGACGATCTGGTCGGTCGTCAGGCCGTTGGCGACCTGGTTCGTCGTCAGGGCGGCAACCTGGCTCGTCTTCATGGCGGCGAAGTCAGCCGTTTCCAGCGCGGCGACCTGGGCGGTCGTCAGCGCGGCCGTCTCGGCCGTCGTCAGCGCGGCAGCCTGGGCCGTGGTCAGCGCAACGATCTGGTCGGTCGTCAGGCCGTTGGCGACCTGGTTGGTCGTCAGCGCCGCGATCTGGGCAGTCGTCATCGATGCGAACTGCGCGGTCGACAGGCCGGCCGAAATCTGCGCCGTCGTCAGCGCGGCAACCTGGGCCGTCGTCAGTGCAGCCAGGTCGGCCGTTTCCAGCGCGGCGACCTGGGCCGTCGTCAGGCCGTTGGCGATCTGGTTCGTCGTCAGCGCGGCGGCCTGGGCCGTCGTCAGAGCAACGATCTGGTCGGTCGTCAGGCCGTTGGCGACCTGGTTCGTGGTCAGCGCGGCGACCTGGCTCGTCCTCATCGCGGCGAAGTCGGCCGTTTCCAGCGCGGCGACCTCGGCGGTCGTCARCGCAGCGGTCTGGGCCGTCGTCAGSGCGGCGGCCTGGGCCGTCGTCAGSGCGACGATCTGGTCGGTCGTCAGGCCRTTGGCGACCTGGTTCGTGGTCAGCGCGGCGATCTGGGCGGTCGTCATCGACACGAGCTGGGTCGTCGACAGGCCGGCCGAGATCTGGCTGGTCGTCAGCGCGGCAACCTGGGCCGACGTCAGCGCAGCCAGGTCGGCCGTTTCCAGTGCGGCGACCTGGGCCGTCGTCAGGGCAGCAGTCTGGGCCGTGGTCAGCGCGGCGGCCTGGGCCGTCGTCAAAGCAACGATCTGGTCGGTCGTCAGGCCGTTGGCAACCTGGTTCGTGGTCAGCGCGGCAACCTGGGCCGTCTTCATCGCGGCGAAGTCGGCGGTTTCCAGTGCGGCGACCTGGGCCGTCGTCAGGGCGGCGGTCTGGGCGGTCGTCAGCGCGGCGGCCTGGGCCGTCGTCAGAGCGACGATCTGGGCGGTCGTCAGGCCGTTGGCGACCTGGGCCGTCGTCAGTGCGGCGATCTGGGCAGTCGTCAACGATGCGAGCTGCGTCGTCGACAGGCCRTTGGCGAYCTGGTTGGTCGTCAGGGCGGCRATCTGGCTCGTCTTCATYGCCACCAGRTCAGCCGTTTCCAGCGCGGCGACCTGGGCGGTCGTCAGSGCGGCGGTCTCGGCGGTCGTCARSGCGGCGGCCTGGGCCGTCGTCAGGGCRACGATCTGGTCGGTCGTCAGGCCGTTGGCGACCTGGTTCGTCGTCAGCGCGGCGATCTGGGCGGTCGTCATCGACGCGAACTGCGCGGTCGACAGGCCGGCCGAAATCTGCGCCGTCGTCAGCGCGGCAACCTGGGCCGACGTCAGCGCAGCCAGGTCGGCCGTTTCCAGCGCGGCGACCTGGGCCGTCGTCAGGCCGTTGGCGATCTGGTTCGTCGTCAGGGCGGCGGCCTGGGCCGTGGTCAGCGCGACGATCTGGTCGGTCGTCAGGCCGTTGGCGACCTGGTTCGTCGTCAGCGCGGCGACCTGGCTCGTCTTCATCGCGGCGAAGTCGGCCGTTTCCAGCGCGGCGACCTGGGCCGTCGTCAGCGCGGCCGTCTCGGCCGTCGTCAGGGCGGCAGCCTGGGCCGTCGTCAGGGCAACGATCTGGTCGGTCGTCAGACCGTTGGCGACCTGGTTGGTCGTGAGCGCCGCGATCTGGGCGGTCGTCATCGACACGAGCTGGGTCGTCGACAGGCCGGTCGAGATCTGGTTCGTCGTCAGTGCGGCGACCTGGGCCGTGGTCAATGCAGCCAGGTCGGCCGTTCTCAGCGCGGCGACCTGGGCGGTCGTCAAGCCATTGGCGATCTGGTTCGTCGTCAGTGCGGCGGCCTGGGCCGTGGTCAGCGCGACGATCTGGTCGGTCGTCAGGCCGTTGGCGACCTGGTTCGTGGTCAGGGCGGCGATCTGGCTCGTCTTCATTGCCACCAGGTCAGCCGTTTCCAGCGCAGCGACCTCGGCGGTCGTCAGCGCGGCGGTCTGGGCSGTCGTCAGSGCGGCGGCCTGGGCCGTCGTCAGGGCAACGATCTGGTCGGTCGTCAGGCCGKTGGCGACCTGGSYSGTCGTCAGCGCGGCGACCTGKGCGGTCGTCAGCGAYGCGAACTGCGCCGTCGACAGGCCRKTYGMSAYCTGGTTGGTCGTCAGGGCGGCRATCTGGCTCGTCTTCATCGCCACCAGRTCRRCCGTTTCCAGCGCGGCGACCTSGGCGGTCGTCAGSGCGGCGGTCTGGGCGGTCGTCAGCGCGGCGGCCTGGGCCGTCGTCAGCGCTACGATCTGGTCGGTCGTCAGGCCGTTGGCAATCTGGCTGGTCGTCAGTGCGGCGACCTGGGCCGTCGTCATCGACGCGAACTGCGCCGTCGACAGGCCGGCCGAGATCTGGCTCGTCGTCAGTGCGGCAACCTGGGCCGTCGTCAATGCGGCCAGGTCGGCCGTTCTCAGCGCGGCGACCTGGCTCGTCGTCAGCGCGGCAGTCTGGGCGGTCGTCAGCGCGGCGGCCTGGGCCGTCGTCAGCGCAACGATCTGGTCGGTCGTCAGGCCGCTTGCCACCTGGGCGGTCGTCAGCGCGGCGATCTGGTTCGTCTTCATCGCCACCAGGTCGGCCGTTTCGAGTGCGGCGACCTGGGCCGTCGTCAGCGAGGCGGTCTGGGCGGTCGTCAGGGCGGCGGCCTGGGCCGTCGTCAGCGCGACGATCTGGTCGGTCGTCAGGCCGCCGGCCACCTGGGCCGTCGTCAGCGCGGCGATCTGGCTCGTCTTCATCGCGGCCAAGTCGGCCGTTTCCAGCGCGGCGACCTGGTTCGTGGTCAGGGAGCTGACCTGCGCGGTCGTGAACGCGCCCACCTGGGCGGTCGTCAATGCAACGATCTGCGCGGTCGTCAGCCCGTTGGTGATCAGCGAGGTGCTGAGTGCGGCCAGGTCCGTCGTGGTGAAAGCAGTGATCTGGTTGGTCGTGAATGCCGCGAGCTGCGTCGAGGTGAGCGCGGCCATATCCGCCGTCGAGAGCGCGGCAATTTGGGAAGTCGTCAGCGCCTGGATTTGGGCGGTGCTCATTCCGGTAAGAACAGATGCCATGTTGAACCTTTAAAATTGTTAAACGTTGTCCGAGATCGCCGCCCAATGCGCGATGTATATCAGTAAAAAGTAATTTCCCTAGAGCATATATTTATTGGCGCGCTTGCGAATGCTTTACGGCAACAATCGAGTCAACTTGAGATACTCCTGGTTGTTTTTTCTCCACAATCCCCTCCGAGCGCATTCATTTTTGCCCATTTGACAACGCGTCCGAACCCGGTCTTTTCAACCATGCGGTACACGACTTCTTACGTTGCCGGCAAGAAATTTCTGTCAGCTGAAGGGAAAGGCGACAGCCCGATGGGAATCGTTAAGCCCGACGGTCACCTTTCTGCTGAAACCCGATGTCAAGGTGGCAGCGTCACGGCGCCGCGTTTCATATTGATGAAGGGACGCTTTCTTCATGCGGGCGCGCAGGCGCTTGTAGAAGCGGTGTTGTCGTACGATAGACACCGTTCAGTCAAACGGCGTATCCCAGGTCGCCTGGACGAGACATCTCCCTTTTATTTCGGCAACTATTGTTGCAAGAATATATTTTTATATGTATAAATATATTTCCAACAATAAATGGCGGTCTATATCCGCCACGTCCAGAGAGAGTGAATATGTTCAAGCAAACAATGCGTTTTACGTTCATCGCGGCCATGCTGGTCGGCGCGGCCACGCTGACGGGATGCGCCTCGATCGTCACCGGCACCAGCCAGGTCGTCTCGGTCGAAACGCTGCATTCCAGCGGCCCCGTCGCCGGCGCGACGTGCAAGCTCGAAAATGACAAAGGCGTGTACTACGTCACGACCCCGGGCACGGTCACCGTGCACCGCGCGTACGGCGACATGAACGTGAAATGCGACAAAGCCGGTTTCGACCCGGGACTGGCGACGATCAAGTCGGCGACCAAGGGCATGATGGCCGGTAATATCCTGATCGGTGGCTTCATCGGTGCCGGCGTGGATGCGGCGACCGGTGCCGGGTACGACTACCCGGCCGTGTTCCAGGTCATGATGGGCCAGCAGGCGACGGCGCCCACGGCCGTATCGCAGGCGGCGGCACCGCAGGCAGCCGCGCCGGCGGAAGCCGCCAAGGGCGCCATGAACTGAAGGCCGGCGAGCCGCCCATAAAAAATGGCACAACCCGTGCCATTTTTTTTTGCCGTCAGGCGGAAGCGTACTGACAACACTCGCCGGCCGCGCCGACGGCAAACGCTTGCCAACAGAGAGTTATTTACGGAAACTACTTATTTCGAGTGTAATGACAGCCGCTGATGCCGAGCCTGCCCCGCCCCGCCGCGCGCGTGTCGCGCCTGTACGAAGTGATGGACCTGATGCTGGACTCGGTCGGCGACCCGCTCGCATTGAAATCGCTGGCGGCATCGGCCAGCTATTCGTCGTTCCACTTCGACCGCATCTTCCGTGAGCTGACCGGCTTCTCGGCCGTGGAATACCAGCGCAAGCGCCGCCTGCGCCGCGCCGCCCACCTGCTGCGCCACGAGCCGGACGTGCCCATCGTGCGCATTGCCCAGGATTGCGGTTTCCCATCGAACGCGGCCTTCGCCAAGGCATTCAGGCAGCAGTTCGCGATGTCGGCCAAGGCCTGGCGCGAAGGCGGCTGGCGCGACTACATGGACCAGCAAGTCGGGCGCGAGAGCGATGTCAGCTTCTTCGTCGCCGAACCGGACGACCTGGAAGCCATCCTCGCGCCCTACTGCCCCCCCGAACCGGGCACGGTCGCGGCACGCATCGCCGTGCGCAGCCTGCCGGCGCTGACCCTGCGCTACCAGCGCTTCTTCGGCCAGTCCGGCGCGGCGCTGTCGTTCGCCTGCCACGACTTCATCCAGGAACGCGAACAGTCCGACGGCCTGCCCGCCACGACCGCCTGGTATGGCGTATTCGACGAAGACCCGGGTTTTACCGGCGAGCGCGAATACTGCTATGACTTCGGCTGCGCCGATGACGCCGTGCCCGACGCCGGCCTGGGCCTGCGCGTCCTGCCGGCCGGCAGCTACGCCTGCCTCGACTTCGACGGCGAATGGCCGCGCTTCCGCTCCATGTACGAGGACTGGCTCGACAAACAGGCCGCCTGGCGCCTGGACAGCACCCGGCCGCATATCCAGAAGGTCGAGCGCACGCCGGCAGGCCGCTGGCGCGGCTGGCTGGCGCTGCCCGTCAAGAAACGTTGATCACGCCGGAATTCACCAGTCGAAATCGTCGGGGATCTTAAAGTCCTTGTAGGGATCTTCCTCGCCTGCTTCCACCGGCGTGGCAGCCTTGTTCACGCGCACGACGCGATCCGGCGCCCGTTCCGCGATCTTGTCGGCGATCACGCGCGGCACCAGCTCGAAGCCGCCTTCGTGGGCGACGATGGCGAGGCGCCCCGCGACCAGGTGGTCGCGCACCATGCCCGAGACGTGGA
>NZ_JBFUDR010000301.1:0-7574 GCF_056404615.1 Massilia sp. P2_C2
AGCTGGTGTTCGAGCCGGGCTTTTCGACGGCCGATGCGCTGACGGAACTGGCCGGCCGCGGCGTCGGCATGGACGTCGTGCGTTCGGAGGCGCGCGCGCTGGGCGGCCGCGTCGACATCGCGACGACGCCGGGGCACGGCGCCGCCTTCGCGATCCACCTGCCGCTCACGCTGGCCGTCACGCAGGTCGTGCTCGTCGCCAGCGGCGAGCGCACGCATGCGCTGCCGGCCGTGCTGGTGGAGCAGGTGCTGCAGGTGCGCGAGGTCGACCTCGAGGCGGCGCACGCGGCCGGCGCAATCGCCGTGCATGGCGAGACCCTGCCGCTGCACTACCTGCCGGAGCTGCTGCACGAATCCACCGGCGCGCCCGGCCAGCGCTCGTCGCCGGTGCTGGTCCTCAGGAGCGGCAACACGCGCCTGGCGCTGCGTGTGGACGAGGTGCTGGGCAACCGCGAGGTCGTCATCAAGAACATCGGGCCGCAGCTGGCGCGCATGCCGGGCATCGCCGGCGCCACCGTGCTCGGTTCGGGCGAGATCGTGCTGATCCTCGACCCGGTGCAACTGGCCGGGCAGGGCGCCCGTCCGGGCCGCATGCCGGACGGCGCGGCCACCGCGCCCGCGCAGGCGCCGGTACCGCGCGTCGCGACGATCATGGTCGTGGACGATTCGCTCACCGTGCGCAAGGTCACCCAGCGCCTGCTGGAGCGCGAAGGCTATCGCGTGCTGCTGGCCAAGGACGGCGTCGATGCGCTCGAACAGATGCAGGAGACGCGGCCCGACCTGATGCTGGTCGACATCGAGATGCCGCGCATGGACGGCTTCGACCTCACGCGCCACGTGCGCGGCAACGAAGCCACGGCGGCGCTGCCGATCATCATGATCACGTCGCGCACGGCGGACAAGCACCGCAACTACGCAATGGACCTGGGCGTGGATGCCTATTTCGGCAAGCCGTTCCAGGAGGATGCGCTGCTGGCCGCGATCACGGGTCTGCTCGAAGCGCGTTGAAGCGGGCCAGCGTCCTGGCCCGTGCGGCCTCGTGGTCGACGATGGGCAACGGATAGTCCCGTCCGAGCACGATGCCGGCCCTGTCCAGTACGTTCGGCTGCGCCAGCCACGGCGCGTGGATCGCCGCGCCTTCCAGTTTCGCCAGTTGCGGCAGGTATTGCCGGATGAAGTCCCCGTCCGGGTCGAACCGGCGCGATTGCGTCACCGGGTTGAAGATGCGGAACCATGGCTGCGCATCGCAGCCGGTCGACGCCGCCCACTGCCAGCCGCCGTTGTTCGACGCCAGTTCGTAATCGTTCAGCTGGAGCGCGAACCAGCGCTCGCCCCGCTGCCAGGCTAGCCCGAGGTCCTTGGTGAGGAAGCTGGCCGTCACCATGCGCAGCCGGTTGTGCATGAAGCCCGTGCGCGCCAGCTGCAGCATGGCGGCATCGACGAGCGGATATCCCGTGCGGCCCGCGCACCAGGCCTCGAACAGCGCGTCGCTTTCCGGTCCTTCGTCCCAGGCGATGGCGTCGAACGCGGGCTTGAACGACTGGGTGACGACGCGTGGATGGCGCGCCAGGATCATCATGTAGAACTCGCGCCAGATCAGTTCCGACAGCCATACGGGCGCACCCGGGCCGCCGCTGCCGTCCGCGCTGCGCGCCTGCAGCATCGCCACGAGGCCGCGCACCGAGAGCGTGCCGAAGCGCAGGTGCACGGACAGGCGCGACGTGGCGTCCAGCGCCGGGTAGTCACGGTCGTGGTCGTAGCGCGGCAGGCGCTCGGCAAAGCGCGCCAGCAGGTGTTGCGCGCCCGCCATGCCGGGATGCCCGATCGGCACCGCATTCGGCACGAAGCGCTTGATCCGCACCCAGTCCGGCGGCCAGTTCCGGGATCACCTGCGCGGCGCGCCCGCGCCGCACGATGAGGTAACCTCCCAATTCTCGCAGGCGTGCATCCAGCGCATGCACACTGTCGAGCAGAAATTGAACACGGCGGTCGTCGGCGGGCAGGCCGGCCAGGAAGTCCGTATCGAATACGAACACGGCGAACACGCGGCGCGAAGAGAGCAAGGCGTGATGCAGTGCGGCATGATCGTCCATGCGCAAATCGCGCCGGAACCAGACGAGGGAGTTTCTTAAGGTCATCTTCTGTGTGCGGAGTCAATGCGGTCAAGAATTTTACTGTCTACCATCTCTCAGGTTTGCCCCGCCGGGCGGCTTCCGTGGCCCGTCGGGCAATTCGGTGTAAACTAGCGAAAAGTCCAAGGTTTTTCCGGTTTGACACCGTGGTAATCGAGAGAGTGAGCCAACAGAGAGTATGAGCATGAAAAAAAGTAAGGTCGGCAAGCCTCTAACCATGCCCGGGATGCCCCAGGAAGCCACCCCCAGCCTGTCCATGGCCAGCGCGCCGGGGTCGCAGCTGAACCTGGCGAATCATTTCCTGATAGCAATGCCATCGATGAATGACCCGATTTTCGGTGGCGCCGTCGTGTATATCTGCGAGCACAACGAAAAGGGTGTGCTGGGCGTCGTCATCAACAAGCCGACGGACATGACGATGGACGTGCTGTTCGACCGCATCGACCTGAAGGTGGCCGAGGGCCTGCGTGCCAGCGTCGAGGACGAGCCGATCATGTTCGGCGGCCCGGTGCAGGACGACCGCGGCTTCGTGCTGCACACGCCCAGCGGCCGCTATTCCTCGTCGCTGAGCGTCACCGACGACGTCGCGTTCACCACGTCGATCGACGTGCTGGAAGCGGTCGCCAACGGGGCCGGACCGCGCCGCATGCTCGTCTCCATCGGTTATGCCGGGTGGAGTCCGGGCCAGCTGGAAGAGGAAATCGCCCGCAACGGCTGGCTCACGGTGGGCGCCGACGCGCGCGTGCTGTTCGACCTGCCGATCGAAGAGCGCTACAACGCGGCCATCAAGCTGCTGGGCATCGATCCGATGATGCTGGCCTCGGAGGCTGGCCATGCCTGAGGGTTGCACACCTGGAGCGTATCCCGGCAGGGGAGAACCGGTAGGATGGGCACCCCTGTGCCCACGCGAACGCCGGCATCACGCAGACGTTACGCGTGGGCACGGGGTGCCCACCCTACTGTGCGTACTTGTCCGGAGTCGGCGCGGGTAATGGTCGACATCGTTCTCGGCTTCGACTTCGGCATCAAGCGCATCGGCATCGCCATGGGGAATACCCTGACGGGGCAGGCGCAACCGCTGTCCGTCATCAAGGCGGTCGACAATGCGACCCGCTTCAAGGTCATCGGCGACCTGATCGAACAATGGCGCCCGGCGCGCCTCGTCGTGGGCGAGCCGCGCCATCCGGACGGCGCCGAGCACGAGATGACCCTGCGCGCGCGCCGCTTCGCCAACCAGCTCAATGGCCGCTTCAACCTGCCCGTCGAACTCGTCGACGAACGTTATTCGTCGGCCGTCATCCAGGCCAAACGGGGCGAGATCATCGACGCCAGGGCCGCCGCCATCATTTTGCAACAATACTTTGACGATCATGCCAATTCATATTAACGACGCGCAACCGGCAGGCTTCGATGCCGAAGCCCTGTACCGCGAACTGCTCGCCCAGGTCAGGGCCGGCATCCAGGGCGTGCCGGATGCCGCCATCGTCGGCATCCACTCGGGCGGCGCCTGGCTGGCCGAACGGCTCGCCGCCGACCTCGGCCTGCAAGCGCGCCTGGGCTTCATCGACGTCTCGTTCTACCGCGACGACTTTGCCCGCAAGGGCCTGCATCCGGACGTGAAGCCGACCCGGATCGAATTCAACGTCGACGGCGCGACCATCGTGCTCGTCGACGACGTGCTGTACACCGGCCGCACGGTACGCGCGGCGATCAACGTGCTGTTCGACTACGGCCGTCCGCAGCGTATCATGCTGGCCGCGCTGGCGGATCGCGGCGGCCGCGAACTGCCCGTGGCCGCCGATTTCGTCGGCGCCCACGCACAACTGGCCGCGGGCCGCTCGCTGGCACTGGCGCGCGCAGCCGGGGGCCAACTCTCGCTCACGATCGAAGACGACAATGCATAACCCGCAACTGAACAAGAACGGCGAACTGCAGCACCTCATTACCATCGAGGGACTGCCCAAGGCCATCATCAACCACATCCTCGACACCGCCTCGAGCTTCGTGAGCATCTCCGACCGCGAGGTCAAGAAGGTGCCGCTGATGCGCGGGAAAAGCGTCTTCAACCTGTTCTTCGAAAACTCGACGCGCACGCGCACGACGTTCGAGATCGCGTCGAAGCGCCTGTCGGCCGACGTCATCAACCTGAACATCGCCGCCTCGTCGACGAGCAAGGGCGAATCGCTGCTGGACACGATCGACAACCTGTCCGCGATGCACGCCGACATGTTCGTCGTGCGCCACTCGCAGTCGGGCGCGCCTTACCTGATCGCGCAGCACCTGAACGACACGAAGCAGAACCACGTGCACGTGGTGAACGCGGGCGACGGCCGCCACGCGCACCCGACGCAGGGCCTGCTCGACATGTACACGATCCGCCACTACAAGAAGGATTTCACGAACCTGCGCGTGGCGATCGTCGGCGACATCCTGCACAGCCGTGTGGCACGCTCGGACATCCACGCGCTGACGACCCTGGGCGTGCCGGAAGTGCGCGCGATCGGCCCGCACACCTTGCTGCCGGGCGGCCTGGAACAGATGGGCGTGCGCGTCTTCACGAACATCGAAGAAGGCCTGAAGGACGTCGACGTGATCATCATGCTGCGCCTGCAGAACGAGCGCATGTCGGGCGCATTGCTGCCGTCGGCCGGCGAATATTTCAAGAGCTACGGCCTGACGCCGGAGCGCCTGGCGCTGGCGAAGCCGGACGCCATCGTGATGCACCCGGGCCCGATGAACCGCGGCGTGGAGATCGACTCGGCCGTGGCGGACGGCGCCCAGGCCGTGATCCTGCCGCAGGTCACCTTCGGTATCGCTGTACGCATGGCGGTTATGAGTATTTTGGCCGGTAGCCACACTTAAAAATTCGCACGGATAATGAAACTGCACATCAAGAACGGGCGCCTGGTCGACCCGGCGGGCGGYATCGACGCCGTCCAGGATCTCTTCATCGCCGACGGCAAGATCGCCGGCATCGGCAGCGCCCCCGCGGGCTTTACGGCCACGCGCACGATCGACGCCACCGGCCTCGTCGTCGCGCCCGGCCTCGTGGACCTGTCCGCCCGCCTGCGCGAGCCGGGCTATGAATACAAGGCCACGCTGGAGTCGGAAATGCAGGCCGCGGTGCAGGGCGGCGTGACGACGCTCGTGTGCCCGCCCGACACCGATCCGGTGCTCGACGAGCCGGGCCTCGTCGAGATGCTCAAGCATCGCGCGCGCCTCCTGAACCAGGCGCACGTGCATCCGCTCGGCGCGCTGACCGTCGGCCTGAAGGGCAAGGCGCTGACCGAAATGGCCGAGCTGACGGAAGCCGGCTGCATCGGCTTCGCGCAGGCCGAGGAACCGATCACCGACACCACCGTGCTGCTGCGCGCGATGCAGTACGCGAAGACGTTCGGCTACACCGTCTGGCTGCGCCCGCAGGACCCGTACATCGGCCGCGGCGGCGTCGCCCACAGCGGCCCGCTGGCGTCGCGCCTGGGCCTGTCCGGCGTGCCCGTGATGTCCGAGACCATCGCCCTGCACACGATCTTCGAACTGATGCGCGCATCGGGCGCGCGCGTGCACCTGTGCCGCATCTCGTCCGCGGCCGCGCTGGAACTGATCCGTGCCGCCAAGAAGGAAGGCCTGCCGGTCACCTGCGACGTCGGCGTGCACCACCTGCACATGACGGATGCCGACATCGGCTTCTTCGATTCCAACGCGCGCCTGACGCCGCCGCTGCGCAGCCAGCGCGACCGCGACGGGATCCGCGCGGCCATCCTCGACGGCACCGTGGACGCCGTCTGCTCCGACCACACGCCGGTCGACGACGACGAGAAGCTGTTGCCGTTCGCGGAAGCCTCGCCCGGTGCCACCGGCCTGGAACTGCTGCTTTCCTTGATGCTCAAGTGGGTCGCCGAGCAGGGCAAGGATGAGCAAATGAGCGGCAAGGCGTTGTCGACGGCGGTGGCGAAGATCACGAGCGATCCGGCGCGCATGGCCGGCCTGCCCGCCGGCACGCTGGCACAGGGCGCGAGCGCGGACGTCGTGCTGTTCGATCCGGACGCGCGCTGGACCGTCAATGCCGCCGCCCTGGCCAGCCAGGGCAAGCACACGCCTTTCCTCGGCTACGAACTGGCGGGCCAGGTGAAGGCGACCATCGTCGCCGGCCACGTCGCGTTCGAACGCTGATCCGGTCCAGGCCGCGGCGGCACCATCGCCGCGGCCCCGGACCGCGCTTCTCCCGGACATCCCGTTGAACATCAAGCTTGCGTGGCGCCTTGCGCGCCTCGTCCTCCATCTCGTCCAGGGCCTGGCCACCTGCGCCCTCGTGTTCCCGTGGGCGGGCGATTCGCTGCGCGAACGGCTGATCCAGCGCTGGTCGGCGCGCCTGCTGGGCATCTGTCGCGTGCGCCTCGAGTGCGTAGCGGGTGCCGACTCGCTCGCGCATGCCCTCATCGTCGCGAACCACATCTCGTGGCTCGACATCTTCGTCATCAATGCCGTGCACCCGTGCCGCTTCGTGGCCAAGGCCGAGATCCGCGCCTGGCCCGTCGTCGGCTGGCTCGTCGCGCAGGCCGGCACCGTGTTCATCGCGCGCGGCAACCGGCGCGACCTGCGTCATATCTTCAAGGGCCTCGTCGAGGCGCTCGGCCAGCGCCGCCGCGTGGCGTTTTTCCCGGAAGGGACGACGGGCAGCCAGGGCGCGGTGCTGCCGTTCCACGCCAACCTGTTCGAGGCCGCCATCGACGCGGCCGTGCCCGTGCAGCCCGTGGCGCTGGCCTATCTCGACGAGCGCGGCGCCTGGCACCCGGCCGTCGACTACACGGGCGAGACCACGTTCGTGGACAGCATCGTGCACATCCTGGGCGGCGGGCCGGTCGTCGCGCGGCTGGCCTGCCTGGCGCCGATCCCGGCGGCAGGCAGCCACCGGCGCGAACTGGCGCAGGCGGCGCACGATGCGATCGCAGCCAGGCTGGGGCAGCACGCCTGATTACTTTTTCCCGCTGTGTTCCCGGTACTCGGGACAATCGACCTGCAGCAGCGTACGGTCATCCAGGCACACCGCCGTCAGCTTGCCGCCCCACACGCAGCCGCTGTCCAGCCCCACGAGATTCGGCCGCAGCACGAGACCCAGTGCCGACCAGTGTCCGAACACGACGGTGACGTCGGCCGTGCGCCGGTGGGGCAGGTCGAACCACGGCTGCAGGTCCGAGCCTTCCGGTCCCTTGTCGCTTTCCTTGTGTGTGAAATCCATGCGGCCGTCCGGCCAGCACAGGCGCATGCGCGTGAGCGCGTTGACGATGCAGCGCAGGCGATCGATGCCGGTCAGGCCATCGTCCCAGCGGTCCGGTTCGTTGCCATACATCCGGCCGAGGAAATCGATCCAGTATTCGCCGCGCAGCACCGACTCGACCTCGGCCGCCAGGGCCATCGTCTGCGCCGCCGTCCACTGCGGCGC
>NZ_JBFUDR010000302.1:0-7567 GCF_056404615.1 Massilia sp. P2_C2
CGTCGCCGAACAGCTTGCGCAACTGCTCGGCCAGCGCGGCGCGCTGGCCGGCGCGGACCGCCTTCGCGGCGGCCACGTCATCCGTCTTCTGGATGCGGTAAGCATCGACGGAACCGGGCTGCCCATCCTTGCGCAAGGCGACGACGAGCGCGTCCAGCAGCGGCGCGAAATCGAACACGATGTCCGGCCGCAGCAGGGGCTGGATCAACCCATGGGCCTCGGCATCCGGCTCGAATTCGCGCCACGCTTCCTCGATGGCGCCGAGGAAGACTTCGGGACGGAACGGATTACTGTCGGTGCGCAGCACGCCGCGGCCCAGCAACATGCCGAGCCGCACGGCCAGTGTCGCGAGCTGGTCGGAATGGGCGATGTCGAACGGACGCGCCAGCGCACCCAGCGCGAGCCGGCTGTCGATTTCTTCCAGCGGCACGAGGCTCAGCGCGGACGCCGGGACACGCCTGGCCGCGGCCTGGGGCGCCAGCACGTCGAGCTCGCGGCGCACGCCCAGGTCGATCGCGCCAGACGCCAGGTGGAAGAATGCGTAGCCATTGTCCTTCAGCAGCCGGGCCGACTTGACACGGCGCTGCACATCGCGCGGATCGCCATCGGGCCGGGTCATGTCACCGAGGGCCGCGGCCATGCGGGCCGTCATCGCGGTCAGTTTCGCCTTGACGTACTCGCTGGCGATACCGGCGAGCGCATCCAGCGTCGCCTGCTGCGACGACGCGGCCTTGCGGGCGGCCGGAGTCTGGACATGGCTGGAAGACATGGAATGGTCACGGTTGGGTTGCACTGATATTGTGGCACATAATTTCCAACTGGCAATAGGAATCCACGACCGTTCGCACATTCAATGCAGGTGCCGACTATCGCCGAGAAAAAATGCTTATGCTATTGCTTGGCGATGATAACGACGTAAAACGCTATGCTGCGCCGCAAAATTGGGTTGCCGGCGAATAAGAATATGCGTATTCCGCGTTAGTGAAGAAAATTATTGCTATCGAACTGCCTGTAGTCCTACAACGGCTCAAGGATTGTTCCGATACCAGTTCCATTGCCGCGCTCTCATGATTGCAATACCGAAATCACTACCGAATGTCAATGTTCGATAGAAACTTTTCGGCAAGCAAGACATATCCACTATTGAAAGGAATGATCATGGCTTCGAACAAAAATTCGCGCTCGGGTAACCAGGGCGGCTCCCACGAGCAACACGTCAAGGCTGGCCAGCAAAGCCACAAGAATGACGGCAACAAGCAATCGGGTTCGGGCTCGGGTTCGCGCTCGGGCGGCTCGGGCGGCACCCGCGGCGGTACGCCGGAGCAGCATGCCGAGGCCGGCCGTCAGAGCCACAAGAACGACAACAAGCGCTGATCGCAGCGCCCGCCGGGCGGCATCGATTTCCGGATTCCGCCAGCAACGGTAGCCATACAGGAAGTACGGACAGAGCCTGAGGCGGGCAGACCGCTGCAGGCTCTGTCTGTTTGTGCGGACCGCCCAGGCACGGGGCCGCCTCCCGGACGAGGCGTCCGTGCGCGCGGTCAGATATTGTGCAGGTGCGCGCCCCGCGGCGGCGCGAAGTCGACGACATCGTGGATGAGGCCCGACGCCTTGGCGTCGCGTGCATTCAGGTGCAGGTCGCCATACTGGTGGATGCCCCATTGCTCGGGGGTCAGCTCGATGTGCTTGCGCAGGATGGCTTCGGTGCGCGCATCGTCGGCGCGCAGACCCTCGACGATGATGTTCAGCGCATCCGGACGCGAGCCCGGCGAGGCCGTCGCATGCGACTTGTGGATCATGAAGCGGGCCGTCTCGCTCGCATAGCGCTGCTTGCCTGACAGGAACAGGATGACGGCGATCGACGCCACGGCGCCGCCGTTGTACATGATGCAGTCGACGGGCGCGTTGGCCAGGAAATTGTACAGGCACAGGCCGTCGCTCACGTAGCCGCCATTCGACTGCACGAGCATGTGCGCCGTTTCGATGCCATCCTCGTTCATGCTGGCTACCGCCTCGAAGACGCGATGCACCATGTCGCTGTTCACGTCGCCAGACAGGGTGAAGTACCCCTCCTTCTGTTTTGCTTGATCTTCGCTCATAGTGATCTCTTCCGTCGCAAGGGTCGTGTAGCAAGTGTAACAAAACACGTCCGCATGCTCACGTGGCCGCAATGCAATAGTGCGCACCCTCGCCGGTCGCCCTCGCCGGTCGCCCTCTGCGCCCCCTCGGGCGCCTCCCTGCGGATTGACTTCCCGTCACTACTGACATAGACTTCGCAGTCTTGACCGGGAGAGCGCAGCGCGAGGCTGCCGCCGAAGGGGCATTACCCAAAAACTCTCAGGCAACCGGACCGGTCAAGGGCTGCCGCGCAGGCGCGGCGGACCAACTCTGGAGAGCGGCCTCACGGCCCACCGAAGGGGCAGGCGGAACTCGAAACCGCTATCTCTCAGGTACCGAGGACAGAGGGGTGCGAGAGCATGCGGCCATCCGCGTGCACGACCCCATTTTCTGCCAAGGAACCATCCATGACGCTCAAAGCGACCCCGCTCAATTCCGTACACCGCGCCCTCGGGGCCAAGATGGTCGACTTCGGCGGCTGGGACATGCCCGTCAACTACGGCTCCCAGATCGAAGAACACCATGCCGTGCGCAGCGATGCCGGGATGTTCGACGTGTCGCACATGTGCGTCGTCGACCTGAAAGGCGCCAATGTCCGGCCTTTTCTCCGCGGCCTGCTCGCGAACAACGTCGACAAGCTGCAGGCGCCGGGCAAGGCCCTGTACTCGTGCATGCTCAATCCACAGGGCGGCGTCATCGACGACCTGATCGTCTACTATTTCGCCGAAGACTGGTTCCGCCTCGTCGTCAACGCCGGCACGGCCGAGAAGGACATCGCCTGGATCCGCCAGCAGAACGACGCCACGAACAGCGGCCTCTCGATTACCCCGCGCCGCGCCGACCTGAGCGATGACGGCATCGCCCTCGTCGCCGTGCAGGGCCCGAACGCCCGCGCGAAGGTCTGGCAGGTCGTGCCGCAGACCCAGGCACCGTCGGAAGGCCTGAAGCCGTTCAATGCCGTGATCGTGGACGGTACGCCGTTCGGCGAGCTGATGGTTGCCCGCACCGGCTACACGGGCGAGGACGGCTTCGAGATCGGCGTGCCGGCCAGCCAGGTAGAGGCCCTGTGGCACGCCCTCGCGGCCGCCGGCGTGAAGCCGGCCGGCCTCGGCGCGCGCGACACGCTGCGCCTGGAAGCGGGCATGAATCTGTACGGCCAGGACATGGACGATGGCGTTTCTCCGCTGGACGCCGGCCTCGCCTGGACCGTGGACCTCGTGTCCGGGCGCGACTTCATCGGCAAGGCCGCGCTGCAGCAGGCCGGCCAGAAACAGAACTTCGTCGGCCTGATCCTGCGCGAAAAAGGCGGCATCCTGCGCGCCCACCAGAAGGTCGTGGCGGGCTCCGGCGAGACGGGCGAGATCACGAGCGGCACGTTCAGCCCCACGATGCAGCAGGCGATCGCGCTGGCGCGCGTGCCGGCAGGCGTGGCCGTCGGCGACACCGTGCACGTGGAAATCCGCGACAAGAAACTGGCGGCCTCCGTCGTCAAGCTGCCGTTCGTGCGCAACGGCAAGATCCTGGCATCCTGAGAACAAATTATACTAACCGCACCATCCATCACTACCGGAGCAATGCATGAACATCCCTGCCGACCTGAAGTACACCGAATCCCATGAGTGGGTCCGCCAGGAGGCCGACGGCACCCTGACCGTGGGTATCACCGAATACGCGCAGGACGCCCTGGGCGATATCGTGTTCGTCGAACTGCCGCAGGTCGGCAAGGCCTTCACCGCCGGCGACGACGCCGCCGTCGTGGAATCCGTCAAGGCCGCCAGCGACATCTACGCCCCGGTTTCGGGCACCGTCGTCGCGGTGAACCAGGCCACGGCCGACGCGCCGGATTCGATCAACGCCGACGCCTACGCCGCCTGGCTGTTCAAGCTGCAGCCGTCCGATCCGGCCGCCTTCAACAACCTGCTCGACGCAGCCGCCTACGGCAAGACCACCGAGGGCTGATCGCCTTTCGCGGGCGCGTCCGCGCGGCACGCCCGACCATCGTGTCCGCCCGGCGTGCCGGGCGACGAACCCGATTCACCGTCGTACCCGCCCATCGGGGCAAGCCGGCCCGCCGGCAGCTCAATCACTTTTTCTGTGCCCATCATGACCCGCACCAGCCTGACCCAACTCGAAGCACGCGATGGCTTCCTCCCGCGCCACATCGGCCCGTCCGAATCCGAACAGGCAGCCATGCTGTCCGCCCTCGGCTACGCCTCGCGCGCCGAGCTGATCGACGCCGTCGTCCCCGCCAACATCCGCCGCAAGGACAAGCTGGACCTGGGCCAGTTCTACGAGCCGCTGCCCGAGCAGGCCGCGCTCGCGAAGCTGAAGGGCATCGCCGCGCAGAACAAGGTGATGAAGTCGCTGATCGGCCAGGGCTACTACGGCACCCACACGCCGCCCGTCATTCTGCGCAACATCTTCGAAAACCCGGCCTGGTACACGGCTTACACGCCGTACCAGCCGGAGATCTCGCAGGGCCGCCTGGAAGCCATCCTGAACTTCCAGCAGGTGATCACCGACCTGACCGGCATGGGCATCGCCAACGCGTCGATGCTGGACGAAGGCACGGCCGCCGCCGAGGCGATGACCCTGATCCAGCGCGTCGGCAAGTCGTCGTCGAAGGTGTTCTACGTCGCCGACGACGTGCTGCCGCAGACGCTGGAAGTCGTGCAGACCCGCGCGCAGCCGATCGGCGTCGAAGTGCGCACGATCGCGGCCGGCGACATCGAGAACCTGGACGAAACCTGCTTCGGCGTGCTGCTGCAATACCCGGGCGTGAACGGCGACGTGCGCGACTACCGCGTGGCCGTCGAGAAACTGCATGCCGCCGGCGCCATGGTCGTCGTCGCGGCCGACCTGCTGTCGCTGACCGTCCTCGCGCCGCCGGGCGAATGGGGTGCCGACGTCGTCGTCGGCAACAGCCAGCGCTTCGGCGTGCCGCTCGGCTTCGGCGGCCCGCACGCGGGCTACCTGGCCACGCGCGACGAGTACAAGCGCAGCATGGCGGGCCGCCTGGCCGGCGTCACCATCGACGCCCAGGGCAACCCGGCCTACCGTCTCGCGCTGCAGACGCGCGAGCAGCACATCCGCCGCGAAAAGGCCACGTCGAACATCTGCACGGCGCAGGTGCTGCTGGCCGTGATGGCCTCGATGTACGCCGTCTACCACGGCCCGAAAGGCCTGGAGCAGATCGCCCGCCGCGTGCACCGCTACACGGGCATCCTCGCCGCCGCGCTGAAGGGCCTGGGCCTCCAGCTGGCCAACGACACGTATTTCGACACGCTGACCGTCATCGCGGACAATGCCGACGACATCCACCGCATTGCCAATGAGAACGGCGTCAACCTGCGCCGCATCGACGCGCGCCACGTCGGCATCTCGCTGGACGAGACGATCACCCGCGACGACATCGCCGTGCTCGTGACGATCTTCGGCGGCACCGCCGGCGACATCGACTTCGACACGCTGGACAAGGACGCCGCCGACGCTTACCCGGCCGCGCTGGCCCGCACGAGCGCCTACCTGACGCACCCGACGTTCAACCGCTACCACGCCGAGCACGAGATGCTGCGCTACCTGCGCGTGCTGGCCGACAAGGACCTGGCCCTCGACCGCACGATGATCCCGCTGGGCTCGTGCACGATGAAGCTGAACGCGACGTCCGAGATGATCCCGGTCACCTGGCCGGAATTCTCGAACATCCACCCGTTCGCACCCGACGACCAGACCGTGGGCTACCGCGAGATGATAGTCCAGCTGGAAGCCATGCTGTGCGCCGTGACGGGCTATGCGGGCGTGTCGCTGCAGCCGAACGCCGGCTCGCAGGGCGAGTACGCGGGCCTGCTGATCATCCAGAAGTACCACCAGTCGCGCGACGAAGGCCACCGCAACATCTGCCTGATCCCGTCGTCGGCGCACGGCACGAACCCGGCGTCGGCCAACATGGTCGGCATGAAGGTCGTCGTGACGGCCTGCGACGCCAACGGCAACGTCGACCTGCAGGACCTGAAGAAGAAGGCCGAGGAACACAGCGCCAACCTGGCCTGCGTGATGGTCACCTACCCGTCCACGCACGGCGTGTTCGAGGAGGGTATCAAGGAACTGTGCGAGATCGTGCACGCGCATGGCGGCCAGGTGTACGTGGACGGCGCCAACATGAACGCGCTGGTCGGCGTGGCCGGTCCGGGCCTGTTCGGCGGCGACGTCAGCCACCTGAACCTGCACAAGACCTTCTGCATCCCGCACGGCGGCGGCGGTCCGGGCGTCGGTCCGGTGGCCGTGGCCGAACACCTCGTGCCGTTCCTGCCGAACCAGGCCGCCACGGGCTACCAGCGGGACGAGCAAGGCATCGGCGCGGTCAGCTCGGCCGCGTACGGCTCGGCATCGATCCTGCCGATCTCGTGGATKTACATCGCGATGATGGGCGCCGAAGGCCTCACCGCCGCGACGGAAACCGCGATCCTGAACGCGAACTACATCGCGCGCCGCCTGGCCCCGCACTACCCGGTGCTGTACACGGGCCACGACGGTCTCGTCGCGCACGAGTGCATCATCGACCTGCGCCCGCTGCAGGATGCCACCGGCATCAGCAACGAAGACGTGGCGAAGCGCCTGATGGACTTCGGCTTCCACGCCCCGACGATGAGCTTCCCGGTGCCGGGCACGCTGATGATCGAGCCGACCGAGTCGGAAGCGAAGGCGGAGCTGGACCGCTTCATCGAGGCGATGATCTGCATCCACGCCGAGATCGTGAAGGTGGAGCGTGGCGAATACGACCGCATGGACAACCCGCTGAAGGGCGCGCCGCACACGGCGGAAGTCGTCACCGCGGACGACTGGCAGCACACCTATTCGCGCGAAGTGGCCGCCTTCCCGGTGCCGTCGCTGCGCAAGAAGAAGTACTGGCCGCCGGTCGGCCGCGCCGACAATGCCTACGGCGACCGTAACCTGTTCTGCGGCTGCGCGCCGATCGAGGACTACGAGTAATCCACTCGCGGCGTTTGCGTTTKGCCTGCGTCATGGGTAGGGTGGGCTCGGGGAGCCCACCCTACCTAATCAACTGCGCTTGCCGCGGCTGCTAGCCAGCCTGAGGTAAGGCCTGCCGGCCCTGCCCGGACGCAGCATCTGCGTCCACGGCGGGGCCGTTTCGTTTGTATCGCCGTCGGCGCCGTGCACGACCTCGTCCAGGCGGAACGCGGCCACCGTGTGCGCGAGGCCAAGCGCCTGCTGCTGCAGCGAGCGCGCCGCCAGCGCCGCCTCTTCCACCATGCGCGAACCCTGCTGCGTGAGTTCGTCCATGCGCACGATGGCCTGCACGGCGCCATCCAGCTCGCGCACCCGTGCGCGGCCGTCGATGCCGATGCGGTCGACGATGCCGGCGATGTCGCCCACGGCGACCGCCAGCCCGGCCATGGCGGCGCCGGCGTCGACCGCCGGGATGGCGCTG
>NZ_JBFUDR010000303.1:0-7389 GCF_056404615.1 Massilia sp. P2_C2
GCGTTCGACCTCGCGGTGTCGGAAGAGGCGGCGCGCACGAAAGGCTTCGTGTCGCCGGTGGCGGGCCAGGCGGACATCCTCGTCGTGCCCGACCTGGAAGCAGGCAATATGCTGGCCAAGCAGCTCGAATACCTGGGACAGGCGCAGGTGGCCGGCATCGTGCTCGGCGCGCGCGTGCCGATCATGCTCACCAGCCGCGCGGACGGGCCGCTGGCGCGCCTTGCCTCGTGCGCGCTGGCGGCTTTGCTCGTACAAAAGAACGGCGCGCCGGCCGTGATCGGGACGCCATGAATCAACGCATGACTATGCGGGGATTCGTCTGCATCAATGCCGGCTCGTCCAGCATCAAGTTTGCCGTATTTACCGAGCAGGGCGCCGAGCTCGTATTGGCGGTGCGCGGCGAGGTCGATGGCGGCGGCCCGGCGCCACGGCTGCGCGCCCTGGCGCCGGACGGCGCATGCGTCGAGGACACCGTCCTCCCGGCCGGCGCCGGCTACGACGCACAGCTGGCCGCCGTCGTCGACTGGGTCGAAACGCATCTCGCGCCGGCGCGGCTGGCGGCCGTCGGCCACCGCGTGGTCCACGGCGGCAATGCCCATGCGGGACCGGCCCTCGTCACGCCCGCGCTACTGCGCGAGCTGGATGCGCTCGCGCCGCTCGCGCCGCTGCACCAGCCGCACAACCTGGCGGCGATCGGCAAGATGGCGCGGCTGCACCCGGACCTGCCGCAGGTCGCCTGCTTCGACACGGCGTTCCACCTCGGCAGCCCGCGTGTCTCCCGGCTGTACGGCCTGCCGCGCGCGCTCGCGGATGACGGCATGCTGCGCTACGGCTTCCACGGCCTGTCTTGCCAGCACATCGCCGCAACGCTGCCGACACGCGAACCGCGCGCCCGCGGGCGCGTCGTCGCCGCCCACCTGGGCAGCGGCGCCAGCATGTGTGCGATGGTCGACGGCTGCAGCGTCGCCAGTTCGATGGGCTTTTCCGCGCTCGACGGGCTGCCGATGGCCACGCGCTGCGGCAGTATCGATCCCGGCCTCGTGCTGTACCTGCTGCGCACCCGCGGCATGACGGCGGACGCGCTGGAACACATGCTGTACCGTGACAGCGGCCTGCTGGGCCTCTCCGGCGTCAGCGGCGACATGCGCGCGCTGCTCGCCAGTTCCGACCCCGCCGCGCGCGAGGCGGTGGACGTGTTCGTGTACCGGATCGCGCGCGAACTGGGCTCGCTCGCCGCCGCGGCCGGCGGCCTGGACGTGCTCGTGTTCACGGGCGGCATCGGCGAGCACGCGGCCGAAATCCGCGCGCAGGTCTGCGCCCAGGCGGCCTGGCTCGGCGTCAAGATCGACGTGGATGCAAACGCGGCCGGCGGCCCGCGCCTGCACGCGCCGGACAGCGCCGTCGCCGTGTGGGTCGTCCCGGCCGACGAGGAAGCCGTGATCGCGCGCCAGGCACGGGCCGTCGTCGACGGTCACCCTTCGTAGGCACGCAGTCCGGCCGCGTCGAGGATCTCGATCTGGCGGCCGTCCACGCGCACCAGCCCGCGCGTGGAGAGGTCGTGCAGCACGCGCGAGAAATACTCGGGCGTGATGTTCAGGCGCGACGCGACGAGGCGCTTGCTGACGGACAGCCGCACCGTCGCGCCGGACGCCGGCCCATCCTTCAGCAGATAGCCGACGACACGCTGGCCACCCGTGTGCAGCGTGTATGCCTCGACGTCCGCCACGAGCCCGTGCAGGCGCCGGCTCATCCCGGCCAGCATGCGGCGTGCGAACGCGGGACTGTGTTCCAGCCCGGCGAAGATCGCCTCCCTGCCCACGTGCAGCAGCAGGCAGTCCTCCAGCGCCGTCGCCGTCACGAAATACGGTTTTTCCATGAACATGACGGCCTCGCCGAAACTCTTGCCCGGGCCGACGATCTCGATGACCTTTTCCTGGCCCTGCGGCGAGACGAAGCCCAGCTTGACCTGCCCGTACACGATCGAGTGGAAGCCGAGGCTGGGGTCGCCGCGTTCGACGATGTTGCGACCGCGCTCCACGTGGATTTCCGTCGTGGCCGCGCCGACGGCCCGCAGGTCGTCATCGCCGAGGTCGGAGAACAGCGGCAGGCGGCGCAGGAAGACACAGGAATCAATATTGGGCACGGGCGCTCCGGGCACGGGATGTCGGGATGACGCTATTCTCGCAACGTCCGGCCGCGCCTGCGATACGCCGGAATGACTAGACGGCGTACGCCATCGTGCGGACAGGCACGCGCGAGCCCGCGACCTACAATGAAGGCTCGCGTCAACCTCTTCCCGATACCCATGCAACTCGCCGACTTCACCGATTTCCTCGCCGCCGCGCGCGCCCAGCCCGAGCCGCAGCGCCTGTTGTTCGTCTTCGCCGTGGCCGAACTGCCGCAGGCGCACACGCCGGGCCAGGCCCGCCGCTTCCACGAAGGCCGCGGCGGCGCTTTGGCGCCCGTGATGTGCGTCGACAAGGCCGTCGACGAGCTGGACGGATTCGCCGCGCTGGCGGACGAGTCGCGCGCGACCGGGCAGCCGTGGGACATGGTGTTCGTCGCCGCGCTGGCGGCGCCGCAGCCGGCAAGCATCGAGCGGGGCTTGCGGATGATGGTCGACGCCGTCCACCGCGGCGCCGTCGAGCGCTTCGTCGCCTTCGACCCGCAAGGCGACGCCGTGCGTTTTGCCTGACCTGACCGAGGAAATCCATGACCAGAAACCGCTCCGTACTCCCCCTCGTCTATTCCTGCTCCGGCTGTTCCAGCGCGGCGCAAATGGCCAACCACATCGCGCTCGACCTCGACCGGCGCGGCGTCGCCGAGATGTCGTGCATCGCCGGCGTGGGCGGCGACGTGCCGTCGCTCGTCAAGCTGGCGAAGTCGGGACGGCCCGTCGTCGCCGTCGACGGCTGCCCGCTCGAATGCGCCCGCAACTGTCTCGCGCGCCACGGCGTGAGCCCGGACCTGCACTGGCAGCTGGCCGAACACGGCGTACGCAAACGCTACCACGCGACGTTCGATCCGGACGAAGCCGCGCGCCTCGCGCAGACGGTGGCCGACGGCGTGCAGGAGTTGGCGGCCGAACGCGCATTGCTTCAACCAGGTTAAGGCGCGCCCGGCATCCCTCCGCGATAGTGAAGGCCTGAAATCGCAGAGGAACCCATGAACGCCAACGACTTGTTATTTGCTCCCGTCCTTCCCCCGCAGGAAGTTTCGCTCGACGTCCTGCGCGAAAAATACGCCCGGGACGACGAAACGACGGCCGCGCACGTGCGCGCACGCGTCGCCCGCGCCCTCGCCGCGCATGAAGCCGCGCCGCTGCGCCTCGAGATGGAACAGCGCTTCCTGTGGGCCCAGGACCACGGCTTCATACCGGCCGGCCGCATCAACTCGGCCGCAGGCCTGGGGCTGAAGGCCACGCTGATGAACTGTTTCGTGCAACCCGTCGGCGACGCCATCAGCGGTTGCGACGGCGGCGCGCCCGGCATCTACGGCGCGCTTGCCGAGGCCGCGGAAACCATGCGCCGCGGCGGCGGCGTCGGCTATGACTTCAGCGCCATCCGCCCCGCCGGCAGCCCCGTCATGGGCACGCAATCGCGTGCCTCCGGGCCGGTGTCGTACATGGCCGTGTTCGACGCCTCGTGCCGCACCGTCGAGTCGGCCGGCGCCCGCCGCGGCGCCCAGATGGGCGTGCTGCGCATCGACCATCCCGACATCGAGGCCTTCATCGCCGCCAAGGGCGGCGGCGCGTTCAGCAATTTCAACCTGTCCGTCGGCGTCACGGACGATTTCATGTGCGCCGTGCTGGACGACGGCGACTTCGACCTGACGCACGCAACTCCGCCGGGACCGGATGCGCAACCGAGGTCCGACGGCCGCTGGGTGTACCGCACGGTGCGGGCGCGCGACCTGTGGGACAAGGTGATGCGCTCCACGTACGACCACGCGGAACCGGGCGTGCTGTTCCTCGACCGCATCAACGGCGAGAACAACCTGTACTATGCAGAGACACTGGCCGCGACCAACCCGTGCGGCGAACAGCCGCTGCCGCCTTACGGCTGCTGCGACCTCGGATCGCTCGACCTGACGAAGTTCGTGCGCCAGCCGTTCACGCCGCATGCGTACTTCGACTTCGACCTGCTCCGCGAAGTGGCCGCCGTTGCCGTGCGCATGCTCGACCTGGCGCTGGACGCCACCGAATGGCCGCTGCCGCAGCAGGCCGGGGAATGCCGCAACAAGCGCCGCGTCGGCCTCGGCTTCCTGGGCCTGGGCAGCGCACTCGTCATGCTGGGCCAGCGCTACGATCGCGACGACGGGCGCGCGTTCGCGGCCGAGGTCGGCCGCGCGCTGCGCGACGCCGCCTATGCCGCCTCGATAGCGCTGGCCCGCGAAAAAGGCCCGTTTCCGCTGTTCGACCCGGAGCGCTACCTGGATGGTGCGTTCGCGCGCCGCCTGCCGGACGAGCTGCGCGCGCACATCGCCCGCCACGGCATCCGCAATTCGCACCTGCTGTCGATCGCGCCCACCGGCACCACGGCGCTGGCCTTCGCCGACAATGCCTCGAACGGCATCGAGCCCGCGTTCTCCTGGGTCTACCAGCGCAGGAAGCGCATGCCGGACGGCGGCACGCGCGTCTACGAGGTGGCCGACCATGCGTGGCGCCTGTACCGCCAGCTGGGCCACGACGTGTCCGACGCGGCAGCCCTGCCGCCGCACTTCGTCACGGCGCTGGAGATGTCCGCGCATGACCACCTGCGCATGCTGGAAGCCGTCCAGCCTTTCATCGACGGCGCGATCTCGAAGACCGTCAACGTCCCGGCCGACTACCCGTACGAGGATTTCCGCGACCTGTACACCGACGCCTGGCGTGCCGGCCTGAAGGGGCTGGCGACCTACCGCCCGAACGACGTCACCGGCAGCGTGCTCAGCGCCGGCCCGGCGGCAGCGCAGGTGGACGACGTCGATCCGCTGCGCACGCGCTTCGAGAGCCGCCCGCCGGGCGAGCTCGAATCCGTGACATCGAAAGTCGAGTACACGACGCAGGAAGGCCGGAAGGCGGTCTACCTGACGATCAGCTTCATGCGCGTGGAAGGCCGGCTGGCCGGGCACGCGCTCGCCATCGAGCGGCCGTTCGAATTCTTCATGCCGGCCAACCAGCGCAGCGACGGCCACCAGTGGATCACGTCGACGATGCGCCTGCTGTCGCTGGCGGCGCGCGCGGGCGGCTCCATCGCGAAGGCGCTGGCCGACATGCGCGCCGTCGTGTGGGAGAAAGGGCCCGTGCGCTGCGGCCACCTGGTGCGCGCGGACGGCGTCCAGGTACCCGTCTACCACGACTCGGAAGTGGCCGCGATTGCCTTCATGCTGCAGCGGATGCTGATCCGGCGCGGCTTCCTGGACGCGCAGGGCAACCAGGTACCGGCAGCGCAGCTGGACCGCCTGCTCGCGCAGCGGGGCGTCCCGCACGCCGTCCTGGACCCTGCGCCGGCACCGGACGCCGGCGCGACGGGCGCCAAGTGTCCCGAGTGCGGCGCGCGCACCTTGCGCAAGGTCGACGGCTGCACGCGCTGCACGGCCTGCCACTACCTGGGCGGCTGCGCCTGAATTTGCACGACCGGATTCGCAAAACCTGAAACCGGTTCAAGGACAACGGGGCCGGCGAAGCCTAGTCTGACGGGGTCCAACGACCATCGCAAAGGAGCATCATGCAACACGATTTCCAGTTCCCCGCCCCCCTCGCCTTCGCCGACATCGAACGGCTCACCGGTGCGCTGTGCACGCTGCCCGGCGTGCGCGGCATCGGTCTCGAACCGGGCGGCCGCCGCATGCAGGTGGAGTTCGACGAAGACGCCACGTCGGCGCAGGCCATCGCGGCGGCGCTGGCGGACGCCGGCTACCGCGCGGACGGGGCTGAACGGGCCGAACGGGCCGGCTGCTGCGGCGGGTGCTGCGGCACCGTCCGCGTAGATGACTAGTTCGAAAGAACTACCCGCCGTCATCCGTCCTGCCGACTGCCAAGGCGGCGGGCGCGCCCTACAATCGTCACCATCGCCCCAATGGAGAAACGCATGTTGCGCGACCGCTACGGCCGAACGATCGAATACCTGCGCCTGTCCGTGACGGACCGTTGCGACCTCCGTTGCACGTACTGCATGCCGGCGGGCTTCAAGGGCTTCGAAGAACCGGACCACTGGCTCACCTTCGACGAGATCGAGCGCCTGCTCGCCGTGTTCGCCCGGCTGGGCACGCGCCGCATCCGCCTGACCGGCGGCGAACCGCTGCTGCGCCGCAACGTAACCGGCCTGGCCGGGCGCATCGCCGCGCTGCCCGGCATAGCCGACCTGTCGCTGTCGACCAATGCCACGCGGCTGCGGCGCCATGCGGCCGACCTGCGCCGGGCCGGCGTCGCCCGCATCAACGTCAGCCTGGATACGCTGGACCGCGCCTGCATGCAATCGATCACGGGCCGCGACAGCCATGAAGAGGTCATGGACGGCATCATGGCCGGCAAGAAAGCCGGGTTCGATCCCATCAAGATCAACATGGTGGCCATGCGCGGCGTGAACGACGGCGAGATCGACCGCATGGCGGAATTCTGTATCGGGCAAGGCTTCGTGCTGCGCCTGATCGAAGTGATGCCGATGGGCGCCACGGGCCGCAACACGGCCTACCTCGACCTGCAGCCCGTGCAGGCCCGGCTGCGCGAAAAATTCGACCTCGTGCCGCAGGCGCTGGAGCTCGGCGGCGGCCCTGCGCGCTATCTCGCCACGCGCGACGGCCGCGGCAGCATCGGCTTCATCACGCCCATGTCGCAGCACTTCTGCGCCACCTGCAACCGCGTGCGCCTGGCCGTGGACGGCACGCTGTACCTGTGCCTGGGCCAGGAAGAGAAATTCGAGTTCCGCCCGCTGCTGCGCGGTGGCGCCAGCGACGCCGAACTGGAAGCGGCGATCCGCCACGCCATCGAACTCAAGCCGCACCAGCACGACTTCACGGCGCGGCCGGAAAAAATCGTTCGTTTCATGTCGCAGACGGGAGGCTGAATGCACATGGGCGACACTTCCCAGCCGGCGTATCCGCCGATCCCCGGCCACCTGCGCCTCTCCACGCGCATCGCCGGCGCCCTCGTCGGCTTCCTGCTGCTGGCGCTCGTCGCCATCGGCACCACGTTGTGGCTCTCCTGGCAGCTGGAAGGTGCCGCCGCCGCGATCAACGAGACCGGCAGCGTGCGCAAGCAGGAATACCGGCTCGCGATGCTGCTGAGCCGCGAGATGCACGCGCCCGGCAACGGCTATGCCCCGGCGGCGCGCACGCAGATGGACGCCATCGACGCCACGCTGGCGCTGATCGCACGCGGCGATCCCCAGCGTCCCCTGGGCCTGCCGC
>NZ_JBFUDR010000304.1:0-7266 GCF_056404615.1 Massilia sp. P2_C2
CTGCCAGGCCATGGACTGCTCGCAGGCGCGCCGGATCACCCATTCGCCGACCGGCACGATCAGCCCGTTCTCTTCCAGCAGGGGGATGAAGTCGTCGGGCGAGACGAGGCCCTGCTCCGGATGGCGCCAGCGCAGCAGCACTTCCAGGCCGTGCACGCGGCCGTCCTGCGCGCCGACGATGGGCTGGTAGAACAGCGCGAATTCCTCGCGCAGCAGCGCGCCGCGCAGCCGCGTCTCCAGCTCGAAATAGCGCGCCGCCGAATTCATCGGCTCGGCGTAGAACTGGTAGTTGTTGCGGCCGGACGCCTTGGCGTGGTACATCGCCGCATCCGCCTTGCGCATCAGGCTCGCTGCGTCCTCGCCGTCGTCCGGGTACAGGCAGATGCCGATCGACGGCGAGATGTGCAGGCTGCGCCCTTCGAATTCGACGGGCGCCGCCAGCGCCTCGATGATCTTGTCGCCGACGAGGCCGCACTCCTCGGCAGCGTGCACGCCGGGCACCAGCACCACGAATTCGTCGCCGCCCAGCCGGGCAACGGTGTCGCTGGCGCGCACGACGCGGCACAGGCGTTGCGCCACTTGCTTCAACAGGTGATCGCCCGTCAGGTGGCCGAGCGAGTCGTTGATCGTCTTGAAACGGTCCAGGTCGATGAACAGCAGCGCGAGCCGGGTGCGGTCGCGCCGCGCCGCCAGCAGCGCGCGGTCGAGCCGGTCGGACAGCAGCGCGCGGTTCGGCAGGCCCGTGAGCGCGTCGTGGTAGGCCATGTGGTGCACGCGCGCCTCGACCTGGCGCCGTTCCACGATCTCCGCCTGCAGTTCCGCCGTGCGTTCCTGCACCCGCACCTCGAGCTCGTCGCGCGCGCGGCGCAGCGCGGCGGCCGCCTCGTGCTGCGCGGTGACGTCGTCGATCAGCCAGACGCTGCGCCCGCCCTGCTCGGCCATGTCGAACGGCCGGCCCGACAGGCGCGCCCAGAAGCGCCGGCCGTCGCGCCGCACCAGTTCATACTCGGCCATGTGGATGCGGCCCGCGGCGAAGTCGCGCCGGGTCTGGTCGCGCGCGGCCAGCCAGCCGGCCTGGTCGGGATACAGGTTACGCACGGGCAGCCCCTCGATGCTGCCGCCATGGTGACCGAACAACTCTTCCATCTTGCGGTTGCAATGCAGGGTGCGGCCGTGCTCGACGACGGCAATGCCCAGCACGGCGTTGTCGAGGATTGCCTGGTTTTCCAGCAGCGCGTTGCGCAGTGATTCCTCGGCCGCCTTCTGGCCCGTGYGGTCCTCGATCATCCAGATCATCGTGCCGGTGCCCAGCTCCTGCGGGTTGACGGCGTAGCCGATCATGTTCACCCACATCGGCGTGCCATCGCGGCGCACCATCGTCGTCTCGGTCTTGAACGAACCGCCCAGGCCCAGCACGCCGTATGCGGTGTGGCCCATCTCGGCGAATGCGGTATCGTCGGGATACAGCACGCGCGCGGACAGTCCCAGCGCCTCGCCGGGCGCATAGCCGAACATCGCGCCGAAGCACCCGTTGTAGCGGGTGATCGTGCGCTCGCGCGTGAAAAAGATCCCGATCGTGGCATTGGTCATGATCGCCTGGATCTCCGTGAGCGCCTGGCGCGCTTCCGTGACGTCTTCCACGATCCACACGGTGCCGGCCTCGCGCGCGCTCGGGTCGACGGCCTTGGCGCGGATGCGGCACCAGATCGTGCTGCCGTCGCGGCGGCGCAGCGGCACTTCGCTCTTTTCGAACAGTCCCCCGCTGGCCAGTACGGTCACGGCTTCGCCCATGAACGACTCGTAACGGGTGCGCGAAGAAAAGATCTGGGCCGGGCTGTGGTTGATCACTTCTGCCGGCGCATAACCCAGCATTTCGGCCATGCGCGGGTTGCACGACTTGACGAGCTCGGGCAAAGTGACGGCGATACCGACCGGCGCATGCTCGACCACCGCGGCCTGTTCCAGCAGGCGTCCACGCAGCGCGGCCTGGCCGCCGTCAAACGTGAGCACGTCGCCGAACACGAACGTGGCGCCCGCGCCGACGCCGGGCGGCAATGGCTTCGCGCGCACTTCCACGGGACGACCCTGCGGGCCGCGGTCGACCAGCGCATCCCAGCGCCGCTCGCCGGCCAGCGCCAGGCGGATCTCGACCGCCATGGCCGCCGCCGTGTGTGCGCAGAACAGCGAAACCAGCGGGCGGCCCTCGACGGCGCCACCGGCCAGTTCAAGCAGCGCCGCGTTCGCGGCCCAGATCGTGCCTTGCGCGTCACAGGCGCAGGCAGGCGCGGCGATCATTGCCAATGCGTCGGCCACAAAGGCCGGTATGCTCATTCCCCGATCCATCTTTCTTTCCCGGACGGGCCCACTGCCGGAGCCCTTCGTCGACCTGATCGATCATATCCGAAAATCAACCAAATTTATGGCCTGGAAAGATGAATTTCAGTTTCTGATGCACCGCGACAACGCTTGGTTAACATGTGTTACCCGGAACACGTACCCAGCCTTCCATCAGCACGCGGGCACTCCTGCTCATGACGGCTTTCGTCACGACCCAGTCGCCGCCTTCCTGGCGCGCCTCGGCGCCCACGCGCAGCGTGCCGGACGGGTGGCCGAAGCGCACGGCATCGTGCGCGCGTCCGCCCGCCGCGAGGCTGACCAGCGTGCCCGGAATCGCGGCCGCCGTGCCGATCGCGACGGCGGCCGTGCCCATCATCGCATGATGCAGCTTGCCCATCGACAGGGCGCGCACGAGCAGGTCGATATCGTCCGCCTCGACCCGCTTGCCGCTCGACGCCGTGTAGCCGCTTGGGGCCGCGACGAAGGCGACTTTCGGCGTGTGCTGGCGCCGCGCGGCCTCTTCCAGGTGGGCGATCAGGCCCATGCGCATGGCGCCATGGGCACGGATCGCCTCGAACATCGCCAGCGCCTTTGGATCGCCGTTGATGGCGTCCTGCAGCTCCGTGCCCGTGTAGCCGATATCGGCCGCGTTGACGAAGATGGTCGGGATGCCGGCGTTGATCAGCGTGGCCTTCAAGGTGCCGACGCCGGGCACGTCGAGGTCGTCGACCAAGTTTCCGGTCGGAAACATTGCACCACCACCTTCTCCCTCCTCGGCGGCGGGATCCATGAATTCGAGTTGCACCTCGGCCGCCGGAAACGTCACGCCATCCAGCTCGAAGTCGCCCGTCTCCTGCACCTGGCCGTCCGTGACGGGCACGTGGGCGACGATCGTCTTGCCGATGTTGGCCTGCCAGATGCGCACGACGACCGTGCCGTTGTCCGGAATGCGGGCGGGATCGATGAAACCGTTGGCGATGGCGTACGGGCCGATCGCGGCCGACAGATTGCCGCAGTTGCCGCTCCAGTCGATGAACGGCTTGTCGATGGCGACCTGGCCGAACAGGTAGTCGACGTCGTGGCCGGGACGGGTGCTGGGCGCGACGATGACGGTCTTGCTCGTGCTCGACGTGGCGCCGCCCATGCCGTCGATGTGCTTGCCGTACGGGTCGGGGCTGCCGATCACGCGCAGCAGGAAGCGGTCGCGCGCTTCGCCGGGGGCCTGTGCCGCGTCGGGCAGGTCTTGCAGGCGGAAGAACACGCCTTTGCTCGTGCCGCCGCGCATGTAGACGGCGGGGATTCTGATTTGGGGTACGTGGGCCATTATATAAGTTCCAATGATAGGTAGGGTGGGCACCCGGTGCCCACGCGGACGCATGCGGTACGCGAACGTTACGCGTGGGCACGTTTCATTTGGGGCCCCCGGCCCCAAATGCCCACCCTACGTTGTTACGCCGCGACCTTCGAGGAGGCGAGGAAATCCTGCGCGAAGCGCTGCAACACCCCGCCCGCCTCGTAGATCGACACTTCCTCGGCCGTGTCGAGCCGGCAGACCACGGGCACCTCGACGGTCTCGCCGGACTTCCGGTGGATCACCAGCGTCAGCGTCGCCCGCGGCGTGCGCTCGCCCACGACATCGAAGGTCTCMGTGCCGTCGATGCCCAAGGTGAGCCGAGTCGTCCCCGGCTGGAACTCCAGCGGCAGCACGCCCATGCCGACAAGGTTCGTGCGGTGGATGCGCTCGAAGCCCTCGGCCACGATCGCTTCCACGCCGGCCAGGCGCACGCCCTTGGCGGCCCAGTCGCGCGACGAGCCCTGCCCATAATCCGCGCCCGCGATCACGATCAGCGGCTGCCTGCGCGCCATGTACGTCTCGATCGCTTCCCACATCCGCGTCACGGTGCCTTCCGGCTCGATGCGCGCGAGCGAACCGGCGCGCACCGGCGCGCCGGCCGCGCTGCCGTCCGGATTGCGCACCATCTCGTTCTTCAGGGTCGGGTTCGCGAACGTGGCGCGCTGCGCCGTCAGGTGGTCGCCCCGGTGCGTCGCGTACGAGTTGAAGTCTTCTTCCGGCAGGCCCATCTTCGCGAGGTATTCGCCCGCGGCGCTGTTCATCATGATCGCGTTCGACGGCGACAAATGATCGGTCGTGATGTTGTCGCCCAGGACCGCCAGCGGCCGCATGCCTTTCAGCGTGCGCTCGCCGGCGAGCGCGCCTTCCCAGTACGGCGGACGGCGGATGTAGGTGCTCATCGGGCGCCAGTCGTACAGCGGGCTCACGGCCTCGCCGCCGGACGCGCGGCGCGCGAACATGATGTCGTAGACCTTGCGGAACTGCTGCGGCTTGACGGCCTGCTCGACGACGGCGTCGATCTCCGCGTCGCTCGGCCAGATGTCGGCCAGCCGCACCGGCTTGCCGTCGGCATCGACGCCCAGCACGTCCTTCTCGATGTCGAAGCGGATCGTGCCCGCGATCGCGTACGCGACGACGAGCGCCGGCGACGCGAGGAAGGCCTGCTTCGCATACGGGTGGATGCGGCCGTCGAAATTGCGGTTGCCCGACAGGACCGCCGTGGCGTACAGGTCGCGTTCGACGATCTCCCGCTGGATCGCGGGATCCAGCGCGCCCGACATGCCGTTACAGGTCGTGCAGGCGAAGGCGACGACGCCGAAGCCCAGCTTCTCGAGTTCCGGCAGCAGCCCGGCTTCTTCCAGGTACAGCGGCACCGCTTTCGAACCCGGCGCCAGCGACGACTTGACCCACGGCTTGCGCGCCAGCCCGCGCGCGTTCGCGTTGCGCGCGAGGAGGCCCGCCGCGACCATGTTGCGCGGGTTGTTCGTGTTCGTGCAGCTCGTGATGGCGGCGATGATGACGGCGCCGTCCGGCATCAGTCCCGGCTCGTTCTCGACGGTGCCCGTGATCCCATGCTGCGCCAGTTCGCTCGTCGCGACGCGCTTGTGCGGGTTCGACGGACCGGCGATATTGCGCACGACGGTCGCCAGGTCGAAGCGGAGCGTCCGCTCGTACTGCACATTCGTCAACGTATCGGCCCACAGGCCCGTTTCCTTCGCATACAGCTCGACCAGGTTCACGAGTTCGTCGTCGCGGCCCGTCAGCCTGAGGTACTTGATGGTCTGCTCGTCGATGGCGAACATCGCCGCGGTGGCGCCGTATTCCGGGGCCATGTTGGAGATCGTCGCGCGGTCGCCCAGCGTGAGGTTCGCGGCGCCCTCGCCGTAGAACTCGAGATAGGCCGACACGACCTTCGATTTGCGCAGGAATTCCGTCAGCGCCAGCACGATGTCGGTCGCGGTGATGCCTGGTTGCGGCTTGCCCGTCAGCTCGACGCCGACGATGTCGGGCAAACGCATCCAGGACGCACGGCCCAGCATGACGCTCTCCGCTTCCAGGCCGCCGACGCCGATGGCGATCACGCCCAGCGCATCGACCATCGGCGTGTGCGAGTCGGTGCCGACGAGCGTGTCGGGGAATGCGACGCCGTCCTTGACCTGCACGACTGGGCTCATGCGCTCCAGGTTGATCTGGTGCAGGATGCCGTTCCCCGGCGGGATCACGTCGACGTTCTCGAAGGCCTTCTTCGTCCATTCGATGAAGTGGAAGCGGTCTTCGTTGCGGCGGTCCTCGATGGCGCGGTTCTTCGCGAAGGCGTCCGGATCGAAGCCGCCGCATTCCACCGCGAGCGAGTGGTCGACGACGAGCTGCGTCGGCACCACCGGGTTCACGAGCGCGGGGTTGCCGCCCTCCTGCGCGATGGCGTCGCGCAGGCCGGCCAGGTCGACCAGCGCGGTCTGGCCGAGGATGTCGTGGCAAACGACGCGCGCCGGGAACCACGGGAAATCGAGGTCGCGCTTGCGCTCGATGAGTTGCTTCAGCGACGGCACCAGAGCGACCGGGTCGCAGCGGCGCACGAGGTTCTCGGCCAGCACGCGCGAGGTGTACGGCAGGGTGTCCCAGGCGCCGGGCTGGATGTCCTCGACGGCCGCGCGGGCGTCGAAGTGATGCAGGTTCGTTCCCTGCAGAGGTGTGCGATATTGACTGTTCATGATGGCACTCCCGGATTACTTGCGATCGGCCAGCGGCACGAATACCAGGTCTTCCGGCCCGACGTAGTTCGCACTCGGGCGGATGATCTTGTTGTCGATGCGCTGCTCGACGACGTGCGCGGACCAGCCCGACGTGCGCGAGATGACAAACAGCGGCGTGAACATCGCCGTCGGCACGCCCATCATGTGGTAGGAGACGGCCGAGAACCAGTCGAGGTTGGGGAACATCTTCTTCACTTCCCACATGACGGATTCCAGGCGCTCGGCGATGTCGAACATCTTCATCGAGCCCGCGCTTTGCGACAGCGTGCGTGCCACTTCCTTGATCACCTTGTTGCGCGGGTCGGAAATCGTGTAGACCGGGTGGCCGAAGCCGATCACGACTTCCTTGTTGGCCACGCGGTTGCGGATGTCCGCTTCCGCCTCGTCCGCGTTTTCGTAGCGCTTCTGGATCTCGAACGCGGCTTCGTTGGCGCCGCCGTGCTTCGGACCGCGCAGCGCGCCGATCGCGCCCGTGATCGCGGAGTAGATGTCGGAGCCGGTACCGGCCACGACGCGGGCCGTAAAGGTCGAGGCGTTGAACTCGTGTTCCGCGTACAGGATCAGCGAGGTGTGCATCGCCTTCACCCATTCCGCGGACGGCTTGACGCCGTGCAGCAGGTGCAGGAAGTGGCCGCCGATCGAATCGTCGTCCGTCTCGACGTCGATGCGCTTGCCATTATGGCTGTAGTGGTACCAGTACAGCAGCATCGAGCCGAACGACGCCATCAGGCGGTCGGCGATGTCGCGTGCGCCGGCGACGTTGTGGTCGTCCTTTTCCGGCAGCACGCAGCCGAGGACCGACGCGCCGGTGCGCATCACATC
>NZ_JBFUDR010000305.1:0-7171 GCF_056404615.1 Massilia sp. P2_C2
CACCCCGATGAGTCCAGCAAGGCTCTGCTCGCGATTGCGCCTGGCGACACGGACGCCGAACGTGCCAAATGGCGGGGCTGGGGACAGTTATATGGCAAGAGTTACGCGGGAATTCTTTCCTTGCTCGAGAAAAGCCTGGCACTCATTTTTGACCCGGCCAGTCAGGGTAAGACGCTTACAGCGACCTGGAAGACCCTGGTAATGGACCGGCAGGACCCTGCCAAGCTCGGCGCCCAAAAGCCGTTTAAACCATTGGAAGAAGACCATTTGCGCGATGCCGCCGACGTGCTTTATCCGGTGCATGGCGTCGGTTACAACTGGCTGCGCAGTAACAAGGAGTCCGGCGAACGGTTGGCACAGGAAATCGAGCGCATTACGGCCCATTACCGCAGCAAGGGAAAAACCTGCGACAAGGTCATCATTGTCACGCATAGCATGGGGGGCCTCGTCGGGAGAGCATGTGCGCAAGTGCCCGGCATGGCGGATCGCATTCTCGGTATCGTGCATGGCGTCATGCCTGCGATCGGTGCGCCGGCAACCTATAAACGTATCCGGGCCGGCTTTGAAGGGGTCGAACAGGTCCTGCTGGGGCGCAATGCGGCGGAGTGTACGGCAGTGATGGCCAATGCACCCGGGCCATTGGAGTTATTGCCTACGGCTCAGTATAAAACTCAATCCGATAAGGGGGCTCGGCATTGGCTACGTGCGAGCTATACCAGGACCAATATGCAAGGCATACCAGAAGAAGTTGATACGTTGCTTGGAGATGGTGATCCTTACGTGGATATTTATCTGAATAATACTGAAAGCTGGTGGAGGTTGGTAAAGGAAGATTTAGTTGATCCGGCGGGGAGAAGGGAAAAGGAAAAAGCCAAGCGGGAGGGGAGAAAGATTGTTGGTGAAAGCTCCCGTGAATCTGATTTTGAGAAATTCTCGCTTAACATGGCTGATGCGCGCAAGCTCCAGGATTTTATTTCAGATAAATATCATTCAAACACTTATGCTTACTACGGTGCTGATCCTAAGCAATTGGCGTGGAATGAGGTACACTGGAAGTCCAACAAGGCCATCGATGGTGATCTAAAGTACGCGTTGCTGACGACTGATGATTTGAATGGTTCTATCCAACTGTCAGTTAATGATGGAAAGAGTCAGCGGATTTTTGAAATACAGAAAGCTCAGGGTCCTGGTGATGGCACTGTGCCAGCCGAATCCGGATCTGCCCCAACTCCCTATGTTGTCCAGATTTTTCGGCATGAAGGCAAGCAGAAGGATCATGAGAGCTACGATCACCAGAACTCGTATCAGGCAAAGATTGCACAGGCAGTCACTTTATACTCTATCGTAAAAATTGTTTCAGACTCTGATTGGTTGAAGCAAAACTTGCCTAAAACATGAAAAAATACAGTGCGTTCATTCTTGCCTTTACAGCAGCTGTCTGTGGAGGTTTTAACGTTTGTCTCGCTTCCACAAACAATCCTGTGTCTCCCGTCATGGCTAATAACAGCGTAAATGCAGCTTCTTCTTCCGTCTCATCCACTTTTTGCATGGGTCGTTTTCTGATCGATGTTCCCGCTGGCTCTAAGCAGACTGGGGGGAATTACAAATACGATTTTCTTGCTATTGAGTCAGTGAAAGAATTATCGTTTGAAGCGTTTGAGGAGGAAGTGGAGAGGCACGAGTCGAACCTCAAAAACGCCAAAAATGACCGTACAAAAATGAGTATGTTGCTCCAATCTGTTCAGCCCGAAAAAAATACTAGAATATTTGCGTCATGGAAATCGGATGCTAGCACTGCCCAGGTTGCTATTTTTGGTTATCGTTGGCTCAACGGACGCCGTTTTCTGCTCAAGGACAGCGTTGATAGCAATAAACAGAAAATAGGGGTGGACAATATGGGTGAAGTACTCTCCCGTCTGCGTGCCCGCGCTGAAACAGACTTACCCCATGAGCCCGGGTACTGTTTTACGGACGGCTTTATTGCTAATCCGGAATGGGAAAATGAAGAAGCCGGCGTCGACTTCCGCATTGCTGGCCATCCCGATACCATCGTTTCGGTCTGGTTTTACCCCCTCTCCAGCTTCAAGCATGACAAGCCTTTGCTCGAACGTATGGGAGGCATGACGCAGTTCCTCGGCAATCTCGCGACTTCCGTGCACGTGCTGCGTAAAGGTGACCGGCAGGTTGGACCGTACAAGGGACAGGAGCACCTGGCGTCCGCGCCCAATAGCGGTGGTATGCGGGGGCATGCCTTTGTCTGGGAAACCCAGGGTGAAGGTACGCTGGAGACGCCCGCCATCAAGATCGAACTGTCGACCGGACACTCGGATCGCAAAGGCAATCCCCAAAAAACAAGCCTCACAGACGAACAGGCCATGAAGCTGTGGGACGACATCCTCAACAGCTTCCGCCTGCGCCCGACCGGCGATGCGGTGAAAACGAGTGATATCGCACCTGAGCCATCGCCGCGGCTGTCGCTTGGAGAACTCGTGGCGACTGGTCGCACGTGTCCGCAAACGGGCTGGTGGCAAGCCAGGGAGGGCGGCGAGATCGAAGGGGGGGCGCGTCAGTATTTCAGGGCAGGGGACACGATGCCGCAGGTGACCACGCTGGGTGAACCGTCGTTGTGGGAAAAGCTCAAGGGAGAGCGTCCTTCGTATCGTACGGCGACGGTATGGAAACTGGTCGACTATGACACGGACGTGTCGCGTCCGCAGTCGATCGTCCAGACCGCACCAGTCAGTGCCAATTCCGATCCACACGGCCGGGACGACGATTCGTCGCACCACAACAAGGGGTAAAGGATGCGTAATGTGATTCGTCTTGGCGACCCCACGTCGCACGGCGGCAAGGTCGTCAGCGTGAGCGCACAACGTTTCACGGTCGACGGCATACCGGTCGCTCGCGTCGGCGATGTGTGCAGTTGTCCGATCGCGGGGCATACCGTCTGCATCATTGTTGAAGGCGATCCGCACCACGTCATCGATGGCGTCGCGGTCGCTTATGAAGGACATAAGACTACCTGTGGCGCTGCCCTGATTGCCACGACTGGGACCTTTGGTGGGAATTAGTTGCTACGGATTTCGTACCGAGCATCGTTTGATAACTAGAATGCGACGTCTCGGCTTTATTGCCTTTGCGACAGTCCTGGCTTTGTCGGCATGTAATCGCAATGTGATCTCACTCACCCCCCGACTTCAGCCCATGTTCGAAAAAACGAAAACCATCTGCTTCGGGCGGTTCATCGTTGATGTACCTGACTCCGCAACGGTCGTTTGGGGCGACGCAACCGTTCCGCTCAACGTGAGCGTCCACCCTGGTGGCATCGATGAGGTCAAGGTACTGGAGCAGAAATTTATTGATGAATTAAAGAGTGAGAAGGCCATCAATCACAATGACGTTCCCCTTTTGATATCAGTCGATGATGTGACGCACCCTGACGGCAGGATCGTGACCGGTTATGAGGATTTCGAAGCAATTAATGGGCTCAGAATCAGGAGTTACTTCAGGTTGGACAACGATGGTGTCGTCATCGGTGCGCGTCCTTTGCGAGAGGATAAGGACGAGACAACCAGACTCATCAATAGTATTGCTCGGCGCCTGAGGCAACGTGAAGAAAACGAAATCCCGTCTGAGCCTGGAAATTGCATCCAGCATGCGTTTCTGATGGATGAGCCGGCTGCAAACAAAGAGACTCTCCTCGAGCATGTTCGTGTCGGTTTCCGTTTGGAAGAATTTCCTGATGCTCATCTTTCGATTTATGTTGCCCCGTCGAACCCTCATGGTCCAGAAGGCGATTCGCTTAAAGAACAGTTCAAACGGATGAAGGAAGGCGCGTCGAGTCCTGAAGAGAAAAAGGCAATCGCAGATACCAGGTTCTTTCGTGAAAATCCGCGCCAGGTATCGGATTGGACGACCGGTTACGAAGTACTCATGCGTACTCCGGATGAAGAAGGGGTGTATGCGCACCATGAGTTCCACATGAAGTTCACTGGCGTCCCACGAGATCTGTGCAAGCCCTATGCGGACATCCAGTTTCAGACCGGCGTTGCCGGCAACGCGGCCGGGGCGACCAAAGCCAGCCTGACCGACGACGAAGCCATTGCGGTGTGGGACAAAATCACGAGCACGATACGCGTGCGTCCAACAGGGCCAGTGTCAGGGAAGGGGCACCATGCCGCACGTGATGCCGCTTCGCCGCCACACGACAAGGGGTAAGAGATGCGTAACGTGATTCGTCTCGGTGACGTGTGCAACTGCCCGATCAAAGGCCATGCCAACTGCACGATTGCCGCGGGCGATCCGCACCACGTCATCGATGGCGTCGCGGTCGCTTATGAAGGGTAGGAGACAACCTGCGGCGCCGCCCTGATTGCCACGACGGGGGCGCAGCGCAAGCCAGATGCCGCGCTGTCGGATCCGCTTGGCTGAAGCACGACTATTCTTGATCATGACTATCTATCGTTCGTTGTCGTCCGCGCTCGCGGCAGCCTGTTGCGCAGGACTCGGCGCCTGCACGGCCATACCTATTAATTCCAATCCATCGACCATGACGCACCAGAGTGCGCATACCACGTCCACGTTCTGCATGGGCCGCTTCCTGATCGACGTGCCTGCCGGATCCAGGCTCAGTGGCGGGAACTACAAATATGACTTCATCCGGATCGAGCCGGTCAAAGCAACGACCTACGAGGAGTTCGCAACGGAAGTGGACAGGATCGAGTCCACTCTCAGGTCTGCAAAAAACGAAAAAACACAGAAAAGCATGCTGCTCCAGTCTGTTCAGCCGGGAAACGACACGAGGATATTGGCCTCGTGGAAAGCGGACTTCAGCACAGCTCAGATCAATGTGTTGGGCTATCGTTGGATCAACGGTAGCCGCTTTTTGTTTGAAGATGACGTCGGTGGTAGTAAACAGGAGTTCGGCATGAACCGCATGCAGGAGGCCCTCTCCCGTCTGCGCCCGCGCGCTGACACTGACATACCCAGCGACCCTGGCTTCTGCTTCGCCGGTGGCTTTGTCGCCAACCCGCGCTGGCGTAATGAAGAGGCGAGCCTGGACATCGATATCGCTGGCCACCCCGATGCTTTCGTGTCGGTCTGGATCTACCCGCTCGCCAGCCACAAGCACGACCGACCCCTGCTCGAACGTATGGGCGGCATGACCGGGTTCCTCGCCAACCTCGCCACGTCGGTCCGCGTGCTGCGCAAGGGCGACCGGGAGGTCGGGCCTTACCCGGGCCAGGAGCACCTGGCATCCGCACCCGGCAGCAATGGCATGCGCGGCCACGCGTTCGTGTGGGAGACCCAGGGCGACGGCACGCTGGACACGCCGGCCATCAAGATCGAACTGACGACCGGCTACCACGACGGCAAGGGCAACCAGCAAAAGACAAGCCTCACCGACAAGGAAGCGATGAAGCTGTGGGACGACATCCTCGACAGCTTCCGCCTGCGTCCCGTCGCACCCCCCGTTCCACCGGCCTGATCGATCGACAGCGCCGTATCCGTTTCGCGCACACTGCCCTCGATCGCTACCGTCGACCACGCGCCGCGCCGCAGTCGCGGTGCGCGCCGGTTCGAACGGATCGCGTGCGGACACCGACCTCGCAGCCATCACCGCGACCGCGCAGCGCACGCGTGCAGCGGCCATCGCATGCGATCGCACACCCTCCATCCGTACCTTCGACGACACGCTGATGCCATCTTGCGTGGTCCAACGCACGCATTCCTCACGATTTTATGTGTGCGTCGCGCCACGCGGTGTAGTCTGGGGCTATCATGCGTTCAATTCCAACTCGTCGTCGGTACCACGCGAACCGAACCTCATGATCCGAGTCCTCTTCATCCACCAGAATCTGCCGGGCCAGTTTCGCCGGTTGATGCGGTACCTGCAGACGCGGCCCGACTATCAAGTCGTCGCGATCGGGGAAGAGACTGCGGTGCGGCGCGAGCCGCTTGGGCCGGCGCTGCGCGTGATCGGCTACGCCAGGCCGGACGGTCCCGGCGAGAAGACCCATCACTACCTGCGCCATTTCGAAGGGTGCGTGCGCCGTGGCCAGGCCGTCGCGCGCGCCTGCGTGGCCCTGAAGCAGGAAGGCTTCGAGCCCGACGTCGTCGTGTGCCATCCGGGCTGGGGCGAGGCCCTGTTCGTCAAGGATGTGTTCCCGTGTGCGCGTCTCGTCGTGTTCTGCGAGTTCTGGTGGGCCGCGGACGGGCTGGACGTCGGCTTCGATCCAGAATATCCGGTGAGCCTCGACGACCGCCTGCGCATCCGTATCAAGAATTCCGTGCTGATGCAGTCGCTGCTGGCGGCCGACGACGGTGTCGCGCCCACGCGCTGGCAGCTCGGCGTGCATCCGCCCGAACTGCGCGGCAAGATCCGCGAAGTCCACGAAGGCATCGACACCCGGCAGCTCCGCCCCGACCCGTGCGCGCGCCTCGCGCTGCCGGACGGCGCCGTGCTCACGCGCGCACAGCCGGTGCTGACGTATGTCGCGCGCAACCTCGAGCCCTACCGCGGCTTTCACATCTTCATGCGTAGCCTGCCGCGCCTGCTGGCCGGGAATCCGGAATTGCAGGTCGTCGTCATCGGCGGCGACGGCGTCAGCTACGGCCGCCGTCCGCCGACCGGCCATGCGAGCTACCGCGAGGCCCTGATGGCCGAGTTGACTGAGCGCGGCGAGACGGTCGACTGGTCGCGCGTCCATTTCCTCGGCAAGGTGCCGTATGCCACCTACCGCAGCGCGCTGCAGGTGGCGAGCCTGCATATATATCTGACGTATCCGTTCGTGCTGTCGTGGTCGATGCTGGAAGCGATGGCGGTCGGCGTGCCCGTGCTCGGGTCGGATACCGCGCCGGTGCGCGAAGTGATCCGCGACGGCGCGAACGGGTTCCTGACGCCGTTCTTCGACGTGGGGCTGCTCGCCGATCGCGCGCTCGACCTCATCGCGCGCCGCCACGAGATCGCCCCCATCGGCCTCGAAGGCCGGGCGACGGTGCTGCGCCGCTACGATTTCGACACGGTGGGTTTGCCAGTCTACCTCGACCTGCTCAAGCCGTTGGCCACGACGGCCCCGGCGCCGGCGTACGCGGAGGAGGTCGCATGACGGACCGCTTCGCCTTCCATTACACGCCGGACGGCTATTCGACGTCCGGGCCGCACCTGATG
>NZ_JBFUDR010000306.1:0-7159 GCF_056404615.1 Massilia sp. P2_C2
TAGTAATCGACGGTCTCGGCCGGCGCCGCCGCGATCCCCTTGCGCTGCACATTGCCGATGCCCCAGTTGTACGCGGCGAGCGCCTGAGACCACGTGCCGGTTGCCCGGTACAGGCGCGCGAGGTAGCGCGCGGCGCCCGGGATGGCCTGCGCCGKGTCGAGCGGGTCGATGCCCTCGTCTGCGGCCGTCGACGGCATGAATTGCGCAATGCCGAGGGCGCCCGTTCGTTTGTTGACGGCGCTCGGTTTGTAGCGCGATTCCTTCCACAACTGCCACGCTAAGATTGAAATCGGCACGCCATTGTCCTGGCCCGCCGGGATGATGATTGCTTGGTACGGCTCGGAGCCCGAGGGCCAGCCGGAAAAAGTGCTTTTCAATTCGTCCACCGTGTCGGATAAAAGATCGGATTCTTCGTCGCCGGCCGTCGCCGCCGTCATGTTTCGGTACGCCTGCCATGCCATCACGCCCATGAGCGCGCCGGCCACGACGATGACGGCGCGCTGATCCATCAGATCGTCTCCTCGTAGAAGTCAAAGAAGCCGCTGAAGGTTGTCGCCCCGAGTGCGCCGCGCAGGTGGAAATTCCACCCCGGGAGAATGATGATTGGCTCCCGCGCCGACACGGTGAACCAATCCCCTTTCTTCATGAGCCGGGTGTACATTTCGTAATTGCCGACCAGAGCCGGGCCGGTCCAAATGCTGAATTGCGCTGTAGAACCTACCCCGCCAGAAATTTTGTTTGGTGCGCTGCGCGGCGAGTTGCCGAAGTTTGCCGAGCCAATGAACGCATTCGCATAGCCCATTTCGTTAGGGTCGGTGCTGTTCGTGTCGATCCACGAACACCCAAACTCCTCCACGATGATCCTCTTACCCGACCCGGCGGCATTGTTGAGGACGAGGTACGGAAAATCCGTCGTCGCTCCTCCAGGCATGCCGCCACCTGTGGCAAAGCACTGGCCCGAGAGCGTCCGCGCCTTACCGCCGTCGACCACGTCCACGGTGCCGGTMATGCGGTCATCTCGGAAATCGTAGATGCCGGCGAGGATGGTCCCGACGTTCTGCGCGCCGGTCCGGTCCTGCACGTCCACGCTCGTGAACTTCACGTTGTTGACGCCCTGCCCCGGCAGGAGATCGATGTATCCGCCGCCGTTCAGGCGTACGCGGATTTTTCCGGTTCCGTCCTTGTACTTGATGAACGTTCCGACCACGTCGATGTGCTGAGACTGGTTTGCGGCCAATGTGAAATCGAATTGCATGGCTTATTTCCCCAGACGTGGCGCAATGACGGCCGCAGCCGCCACCAGCAACACGCCGATCATGATTTTCTGTTGCGCCTGCGTCGTGCCCTTCGCGTCGGAATACGCGCTCTGGACGAGGCCCACCGCATTACTGAAGCTGTTCTGCGACATCGCAAGTGCGTCGCGTTCGATTGTCGACGCCCGGCTGAATGCGTCCAGCGCGCGCGTATCGTTCGCCTGGACGGCATCGAGCGCGCCATGAAACACGTTGTCGGCGTAGTCGTAGGCGTGCGCTACGGTCGCGTTCTGGCCGGCCGCGACGCCCGTCGCGAAGCCCAGCGCGTCAGACAGGCTGTCGTGCACGCTCTTGACCGCACTCGACGCGAGGCCCAGCGCGCCCGCGACGGCGCCGCCGTCCAACGTCGTGCTGTAGTTGTTCGTGACGCTCCGGTTGCTGCTGTCGCTCCAGTTGCTCGTGTTCGTCACGCTCCGGTCGCTGAAGTCGGCACTCGTCGTGTTCGTGCTTCGGTTGCTGCTGTCGCTCCAAAGGTTAGTCGTACTGCGGTCGCTGAAATCCGCGTTCGTCGTCGACGTGGACGTGTTGATGCTCCGGTCGCTGAAATCGGCGTTCGTTGTCGTGTTCGACGTGTTGACGCTCCGATTGCTCGCGTCAACGTTGCTCGACCACGACGAGGTGTTGTTCGTGGTGCTGCGGTTGCTCAGGTCGTACGAATTCATGTCGTACGTATTGACCTGACGCATGTCGTAGTTCTGTGTATTGCTGCTGGTCTGCTGCTTGCTGCCGCCGGACATATCAGATTTCCTTTCTCATCAACACAGCCGCTTTGCCGTAGCCTGCCGCCGCGAGCTTTCGCATCAGCCCGGGCCGGCGCGTCCACACCGAAACCGAGTTGCACCCGACGCCGAAATACCGCTCCACCTCGGGCAATACCTGCGTCGTCAAGTCGGTATTTGCCGCCAGTTGGCGCGCTACCCTGATTTCCAGTTCGGTACCGTTGTCGTGCTTGACCTGCTCGACCACCAGCACGGCCAGCGGCCCGCCCGCATCGCTGACTTCGAAGGCGACACCGCCGCCCAGCAGTTCATCGACGCCATACAGGCCGTCCGACGTGTCCCACTTCGGATTGCCGACCATCGGCGCGAGCGCGGCGCGCGCCTGTTCCAGGCTGAGACGAGTAAAGCGGGTCATTTGTGCTTTCTCAGGTAGTACAGGCCCGCGAGGATCGCCAGCAGCACGAGCGGATTGCGCAACATCTGCGACGCACCCAAGGCCGACATGCTGCGATCCGTCGACGTGCTCTGGCTCGCGCCCCTGCCGACGTTCACGGCCCAGCCCGAGTTATCGAACGTGACCGGACCCGTGGTTTGCTGCGCGTTCATCGGAGGCGGCGTGAGCGCCGCACTGGCGACGCTGCCGGCCGCCATGATCCCGGCGCTCCATGGGTCGGCCGGCACAGGGCTGTTGAGCTTAGCGGCCATGATGGGACGCGACGTACGCCAGCGCGAGGACGAGCAGCAGCATGCCGCCGCCACCCATGCCCGACACAGGCTGTACGGTCTGCATAGTCGTCGGCTGGCCGACCTTGTACAGATTGCCGTTCTGGTCGATGCCGTACGGCGCACCGCTTTGCGCGATCACCTGTGGGCTGTTCAGCTGGCGATCAACATACGAGTCGATCGCGAAGCCCAGCCGGGACAGCACCCATGCGCCCGCGTCCGGCTGGGGGTTGTTCGTGGTTTCATCCATGACAGCCCCCGGTTAGAACGCTTGCAGCGGTTCCAGCACTTCGACTTCGATGGTGATGGTCTCGCCGGCCGAGAAGGTGCCGAGCACTTCCATGGTTTGCGCGTCGCGGGTGTTCAGCACTTGCGACTGGTTGTCATCCACGATGGGATCGAACACGTACAACGATGCCTGGGGCGTCTTGCGGTATTCGGTTTCGTTGAAGTCGTTCAGCGCCTTAATGGAGTCTTCGATCACGATGCCGTTCTTCTTGATCAGCAGGCCCGTCATGTTCGCCGAGAAGAAGGCGATGCGCTTGAACAGCGAGCCACCGGCCGACACATCCATGTGCGGGACCGGCAGCGAGAACGTGCCGGCGGCGCCGATGGTGATCGTGGAGTTGTGAACCTTGGCGATCAGGTTGCGCGTCACGGCTTGCGCCGGGTCGATCTGCGGGCGGTTCGTTTCAGCCCAGCCCTGCAGGGTCGGTGCGGTCGCGCCGGTGATCTGGATTTCCAGCTTCAGGCTCGTGATACCGGCCGTGGTATCGATGGCGCCGAGGTTCTGGCCCAGTTCGGTTTTGCTGCGAATTTCCGCGAAGTCCAGCGTCAGGAAGTTGGCGTTTGCCGTGATGCCGCGATACTGGTTTCGCGCGTCGACGCGCGAACCTGTCGTGTCGTAGATCACCTTGCCGTTTGCCTTCAGCTGGATCGACGTCATCATCGCCTTGGTAAAAGTCGTGCCGCCCAGATTCAGAATCAGGCGTTCGATGGTGTAGCCCAGCAGGTTCGACAGGTCCAGCGTGGCGAGGCCGGTCGCGACGACGTTGTTGAACGGGAGGAGTTTGATACGTGCACCCATAGCGCCCTCCGATTACAGGTAGTTTTGCAGGACCGGCGTGCGCTTGGCGACGACGATGCCGGCGACGCCCAGCGCGGCGGCCTTGGCGGCCGGGTGCGGGACGAACTTGTAGACGGCATACAGCATGCCGAGGGCCATCGCCATTTTGGTCAGTTCAGTTTGCGACATTTCTTGTCTGCTCCAGAAGTTGGAAAAATTCGTGTTGGTCAACGAGAGATTCCATGTTCCGAGAGCCCGGCCGCAAAGGCAAAAACCTCGCCTAAGGCAGCGCCCTTAGGCAGCAATGAAAAATGGCCCCGAAGGGCCAATTTTTTTTCACGACGTGGCGAAATTATCGGAATCGGACCTTGCCGCGATCCTTTGCCTTAGTCACCGGGTCGTAGCGAATCCACTGGAACGGCTCCAGCGCTTCCAGTTCGCCTACAGGCACGCGGGTCTTGCGGGCGATGTAGTCGATGTCCTCGCCTCGCGACGTGAACAGCAGGTAGTCGGAGGCGTTGCCCATGGCCGTCTTGTCGGCTTCCGCCCAGCGCTGTGAAATGGCATAGATGCGCATGCCTCGCTTCAGGCCGCGCCGGATGATGATGCCCCAGTTACCGGGCGCCTTCGATGGCGTCGTGACGTCGGCCAGTTCCTCCGCGATGATCGCGAGCGGCGCCACGTAGCGCGCCGCGTAGTAGACGCACCCACACCAGAAATCAAACTCGTCCTTCAGCGAGCCCCCGGCCACGTACGCGACGCGGATATGCCCCTTTGCCTGCATTGCCTCCAGCAGTTCACGCCGCGTCGTCACCTTCCGCCAGCCGGGCAACTGCGCCCACTGGTCCTCAGGATCCCACGCGCAGATGCGCCGCTCGTTCTTGACCTCGTTCGCTACCTGCGTCGTCTTGCCGCACCGGGACGCGCCTGAGACGACCGTCAGGCGCCCGTCGACGGTCTGCAGGGCGCTCATCCGAGACGCACCGTTTCCTGTGCCTCAGGCGCCTCGCCGGCCGGTTGAACGGCGACTGCCTTAGGCACTCGTTTTTCGCGCGCTTCAACGTCCGACTTGATGCCCTGATAGGTCGCCATCGCGATAGGCCCGCAGACGACAACCATGGCGATTTCTTCGCGATACCGGCCGCCCACGTCGCCCAGGTCGATGCCGTATTTCGTCAGGACCGGGCCGACCGTCATCGCCACGGCGCCGCGCGCCTCGTCGGTGTACACGTCGGCCAGCGACGGATACAGGCGCGACAGGAACGGAATCGCGATGTCCAGCCCCATGCGCACGGCGTTGCTGTTCTGGTCGACCTGCGCGGCCACCTCTGCCGCCGCCTGCGCGGCCTCCGCGTCCTCAAGCGCCTGCAATTCCACGTTCGGCTCGTCGGCCGCCAGCATCAGGCGGCGCAGGTCTGCGGACTGTTCGGCCGGCATGGCGGCGCCGGGTTGATTTTCGTGATCCATTACAGCCCCGCGAAGTCAAAGCCCTTTCGGGCGGGTTTCGGTGCCGGCACGGGCGCTGGTTCCGGAGCGGCCGGCGCCGGCTTCGTGCCGATCTGTTCCAACAGCTTGCGCGCCGCCGCCGTGTGCGGCCGCGCGAAGCCGCTGGCCTCGCAGCCCGCATCTTGGCATTCCCACTTGAGGATGCCCGACGCGGTTTGCTTCAGTGCGGTCGGCTCCCCGCAGCACGGGCACTTGATCTTGCCCAAATTCTTGGCGGCGGCGGCAACCATTACGACACCACCTGCAGCGAGGTATTCGGGAACGAGTGATGCTCGCCCGCGTCGTCATCGAATTTCACGATGCTTTCGCCGTCGACGTCGGCCGGGCCGATGTACACGCCGACTTGGCCGTTGCGCTCCAGCGATTCATCCACGACCTTGACGGCCGAATAGACTTGGGTCAGAAGGGTCTTGCTCATTTCAGTTGTCCTTTCAGGTTTTGCCAGTTGAGATGGTCTGCCAGTTCGCGAAAAAACTGCTTCGCCGGGCCGGGCAGTAACAGCCCGTACTGCTTGATCAGCGCGCACGCGCGCCGTTCCAGTTCGGTGCTCTGGTCATTCATGGGCGTACTTCCGTTGCAGGTGCTGCAGATGGCTCCCCGCGTGCCGTGGGGAGTGTTTTTTAAAGCGTTCGATGGTGTCGCGGTTGGCCGCCTTGCTCCAGCCCTTATCACCCGGCCGATTGAAGCCGGCGTTATGCGTGCGCTCGTGACGGACAGGCCCACAAGGCGCGGCGCCGGGGGCTGGTGCGCCGCATTCCGGACGAGTCCAGGCGGGGGCGCCCGTACAGTTATTTACACCAGTCCGAGGGCGGCCAGTCAACGCCGCCGACGACCGGCCGTCGCTGATGGTCCACCGATAGTGAACCCCTTCGAATACCTCCAGCGGGAACGCCGACGCGTAGACGCCGACCGGCTTGCGATCTTCGTACGTCGCGTACCTGCCGTTGATCGTCACCGGGCGCGCCGCGATGCGCACGGCCAGCGCGCGTCGCATCACGGCGGGGCCGCCCTGCGCGCGCAGGTAGTCGGCAAAGCTGGCCTGCTTCGCCACGGCTGGATCGTCGGATTCGATCTTCTGCGCCGCCGCGTGCGCCGCACGCACCGCCTCAGGCGCGTTGAGCAGGGTTTCGGCCTTCACGCGGCGCAGCTCACGCCAGATGCCTATAGGCGCACCGCCGATCTGCTGAAACTGGCGGATGCCCCACACCTGTGACCAGTACGTGACGCGCGCGGACGGCGTCAACTCCATGCCGCCGAACAGGTCGGGCGCGATGATGTACGTCGTACCGTTTTCGAACGTCTTGTGATCGCCAACGCCGGCACCGTCGATGTTCTTGCTCACGTACTTTGCGATGTAGCCGGCGGCCGTGCCCTTGCCGGCTTCGATGCGGACCAGCTTGACTCGGTTCGCCTGCGCGCCGGCCTCGTCGCCGTCCTCGCCCAGCGCGTGCGCGCGCACGGCCGCGTCCATCCGCTCGACGTGCTCTGGCGCGACGAACAACAGGAGGTGCCAATGCGGACAGCCATCGCTGTGCGGCTCCGCGATCCGGAAGCCGTACGGCCGGATGCCGGCGCGATGCAGCGCGGCACGGATGCGCGCCCACACGGCCACCAGATACGCCTGCGCATCGCGCGGCGTGGCGCCGTTGTATTTCGCGTTCGTGCCGCCCACGCTGTGAAACTTCGACGGGCACGTGATGGTGAAGAACATGCCCACGTGGCGCAGCACGTCGGCGCATTCTTCGAAGCCGCGAATACGCGTCATCAGCTCGCCGCGACGCAGTGTCTTGTTGGCCGTGCCCTTGGCGGCCAGCTCGGCCAGCGTGAAGGAC
>NZ_JBFUDR010000307.1:0-7096 GCF_056404615.1 Massilia sp. P2_C2
GTACATCAGGTCCAGCAGCGTCTGTGACGCAGCCGGCGCGAAGGCCAGGGTCTGTGCGGCGATGAGGGAAGGGGCGGTTGCGGTCGTCATGCGGGTCTCTCAGGTCAGGAAGTCACGGCCACGAGTTCGGGCTTCACGTCGGACATGCTGCCGGGGACGTAGATCGAGATCGATTGCGCCTGCAGCATGCGTTCGTACATCTGTCCCTTGGCCTCGATGGCGAAGTACACGGCGTCCGGCCGCACGGGGACGGCCGCCGGCACCTGCGGCGCGTGCACGAGGCGCACGCCKGGCATCGCGGACAGCACGAATTTTTCCACGTCGTCCGGCGCGCCGATCTTCAGGCGCAGCGGCACCACGTCCACCCGTTCGCTGGCCGGCATGTCGCCTGCCACCGCCAGGTAGAACGTCGTCTTGTCGTCGATCTTGCCGGAATCGAGCATGCCATGCCAGTACGACGGCTTCACCTCGCGCAGCGCGATGGCGAAGTAGCGCGACGAGATCACGGTGTCGAGCAGTTCGCGGATGATCTGGTGGACGGTGGCGAACGCCGGACCCGGATCGTCGTGCCGGTAAGGCGGCAGGTCGGCGAGCGTCCAGCTTTTCGAGAACGTCATCAGGCTGCCGGCCAGCGACAGCAGTTGTTCGTACAGGCGTTCCGGATGCAGCGACGGATGGTGGAAATAATGCGCCAGCGTCGCGCACGCCGTGCTGGCCGTATGCAGGAGCCAGAACGACGCCATGTCGCCCGAGCGGAATTCGATCACATGCCGGCTCGGCTCGCGATGATGGCCGTACAGCGCGCTCACCTTGGCCTGCAGCGCGTCGAGCAGGCGGCGCAACTGCAGGAACAGCTGCGGCGCGCTCCTGATCGTCAGGCTGGGTGGCATGAACGCGGCATCGGGTTCGAACCCGCCCGTGGCGGCGCGGCGCAGGCGCAGCACGGGCACGTGGACGTAGGCGTCGAGCGGTTCCGCGTCCGACACGAGGCGCACGGTCTTGCGCAGATACGTCAGGCGGGCGCTCGCGGCCTCCGTGTACAGGTCGGGCGTGTCGCGGTCGAGCTGGCGGAAGCGCGCCGCGTTCGCCTTTTCCGTCCCGTGCGCGCCGCCGTTCGCGCTGAAGTTGGCGCCATAGGGCTTGAAGCCGGGCAGGGCGGCATGGTACGTCACGGTCTGCACGGACTGCGGCAACTGGCCGAGGTCGACGGCATCCGGCAACTCGTCCGCGCCCGGCGCGGCATACAACTCCCCGTCCGGAAAACGCAGCGACAGCTCGAGCACGCGCAGCGTCTCGTTCGCCAAAGCGTCGCTGTCGACCTGCAGCGCGCCCACGCCCCAGGCATAGGGGTGCAGCAGCGCGGCCGTGCGGTGCAGCCGTTCCTCGTGATAGTGGTCCTGTTGCTGGAAATGCTGGGGGCGGAGGAACAGTCCCTCTCCCCATAAGATTTTGCCGCTCATGCGTTCGTCATCCCCGGTGCCGCCGATTATCAAAATGGCAGAAGGGTAACATTTCTTACGCATTTGTAGCGCACGGCTATGACACAAATTTTCCTGGTGATAATTCGTGAACATTCTTTGGGGATAGACGAAATTCTTTTGGGTTACAACCGCAATCATAGGGAAATAGTGGAAATTGGTGAGTATTTCACTTTTCACCGACACGCGTACGATTGGCAAAAATTATGAGGTTGATCAAAAAATCATTTCTGATAATATAAAAAAAGTTTTACAAAGTTGATGCGAAGGCATCATTTTTTTTACATTGCGAGGACCCGCATGACCCCTGCATTCCCAGCCGGCCGGATGGGCCGTTTCATCGGCGCCGCCGCCTGCGCCATCGTGCTTTCCGCCTGCTCCACGACGAAGCCCGTGGTGGTCGAGAAGGCGCCCGTCCCGACGATGGAAGAACTGCTCGCCAAGGCCAACGAGGCCAGCAGCGCCGGCCGCAAGGAAGACGCGGTGACCTTGTGGAAGGAAGCGGCCGCCGCCTACCCGGCCGACAAGACGCCGTGGTCGAGCATCGCGCAGACCCGCTACGACGCCGGGCAGTACGGCGACGCCATCGTCAGTGCCCAGGAAGTCCTCGTGCGCGATCCGAACGACCGCCTGGCCAACAGCATCATCGCCATCAGCGGCCTGCGCCTGTCGACCCGCGCGCTGGCGGACCTGAGCCGGCAGAACAACCTGTCGGGCTCGATCCGCACCGAATCGCAGGATCTCGCGAAGCTGCTGCGCGAAAGCCTGGGCGAACAGGTGCTCGTGCCGCCGCCGGTGCCCGCCGCGCCGGCCAAGGCCGTCGCCACCAAGGGTCGCGTCAAGCCGAAGGCGAAGCCCGCGGTGGCGGGGGCAACCGGTGCCGATCCGTTCGGCGCGCTGAAATAACTCTTACGTCCAACTCTCGGGAACAGTCCATGTCCAGAAATTCCAGTGTGCAGAAGAAACTGCAGAAAGTCCGCCCGCCGCGTGTCCAGATGACCTATGACGTGGAGATCGGCGACGCGATCGAGAACAAGGAACTGCCGCTGGTCGTCGGCGTCGTCGGCGACTTCGGCGCGAATCCGGACGCACCGCAGAAACGCCTGAAGGAGCGCAGCTTCGTCGGCATCGACCGCGACAACTTCGACGAAGTGATGAACGGCGTCGCCCCGCGCGCCGCCTACCGCGTAAAGAACGAGCTGACGGACGAGGGTGGCGAGTTCGCCGTCGACCTGACGTTCCGCTCGATGGACGACTTCCGCCCCGAGGCCGTCGTGAACCAGGTCGAACCGCTGCGCCGGCTGCTCGAGGCGCGCACGAAGCTGGCCGACCTGCGCAACAAGCTGGCCGGCAACGACAAGCTCGAAGACCTGCTCAACGACGTGTTGAACAGCACCGAAACGATGGCCCGCCTGGGCCAGCAGACGACGAAGGAATGAGCATGGCCGCGATACTCAACGAAGGAACCGCGGCCGCCGCGACGCCYGCTCTCGAAGCCGATCTGCTCGACCGCATCGTCGAGCAGAGCAAGGTCGCCAAGTCGGGCGCCGAGCATGCGCGCGCCCGCGACCTGATCGCCGAACTCGTGAACCAGGTGATGGAGGGCACGGTCGTCGTGTCCGACAACCTGGCGGCCACCATCGACGCCCGCGTGGCGGAACTGGACCGCCTGATCTCGGCCCAGTTGTCGGCCGTGATGCACGCGCCCGAATTCCAGAAGCTGGAGTCCAGCTGGACGGGCCTGAATTACCTCGTGCGCAATACGGCGACGGGGCCGAACCTGAAGGTCAAGATGCTCAACGCGACCCGGCGCGAGCTGGTCAAGGACTTCCAGAGTGCCATCGAGTTCGACCAGAGCACCATGTTCCGCAAGGTCTACGAAGAGGAATTCGGCACCTTCGGCGGCGCGCCGTTCGGGGCGCTGATCGGCGATTTCGAGATCACGCGCCAGCCGGAAGACATGTATTTCATCGAGCAGATGTCGCACGTGGCCGCCGCCGCGCACGCACCGTTCATCTCGGCCGCGTCGCCCGAGCTGTTCGGCCTGGAGAGCTACGCCGACCTGGGCAAGCCGCGCGACCTGTCGAAAGTGTTCGATACGGTCGAATACGCGAAATGGAAGGCGTTCCGCGAGTCCGAGGATGCGCGCTACGTCGGCCTCACCTTGCCGCGCTTTCTCGGCCGCCTGCCGTACAACCCGGCCGACGGTGCCACCACCGAGGGCTTCAACTACGTCGAGGACGTGGACGGCACCGACCACCACAAATACCTGTGGTGCAATGCCGCGTACGCGTTCGGCACCAAGCTGACGGGCGCGTTCGAGGACTATGGCTGGTGCGCCGCGATTCGCGGCGTCGAGGGCGGCGGCCTCGTGGAAAACCTGCCCACGCATACGTTCAAGACGGACGAGGGCGAGATCGCGCTGAAATGCCCGACCGAGATCGCCATCACGGACCGTCGCGAGAAGGAGCTTTCGGACCTCGGCTTCATCTCGCTCGTCCACTGCAAGAACACGGATTACGCGGCGTTCTTCGGCGCGCAGTCGGCGCAGAAGGCGCGCAAGTACGCCAGCGACGCCGCCAATGCGAACGCCGTGCTGTCCGCGCAGCTGCAATACATCTTCGCCGTCTCGCGCATTGCCCACTACATGAAGGCCATGATGCGCGACAAGATCGGCAGCTTCGCCGCCGCGGCGAACGTCGAGGACTTCCTGAACCGCTGGCTCACGCAATACGTCCTCCTGGACGACAACGCGAGCCAGGAACAGAAGGCGCAATTCCCGCTGCGCGAGGCGAGCGTGCAGGTCTCGGAAGTGCCGGGCCGTCCCGGCGTGTACCGCGCCGTGTCGTTCCTGCGCCCCCATTTCCAGCTCGACGAGTTGTCCGTGTCGCTCCGATTGGTCGCGGAGCTGCCCGCATCGAGCAATGCCTGACCAACCCCATCAACCTGGTACAACCTGAAAGGAAGAGAACAACATGGCAATCGACGTCTACCTGCACATCGACGGCATCAAGGGCGAGTCCGCCGACAACGCGCACAAGGACTGGATCGAGGTCAAGAGCGTCCAGTGGGAAGTCCTGCAACCGAAATCGGCCACCGCATCGACCGGCGGCGGCCACACGGCCGAGCGCACCGAGCACAAGGACATCGTCGTCTCCAAGCTGGCCGACCTGGCCACGCCGATCCTGCTGCAGACCTGCTCGTCCGGCAAGACCATCCCGAAAGCGAAGTTCGAGTTCCTGCGCGCCGACGGCCAGGGGGAGCGCGTGAAGTACTTCGAGATCGAACTGGAAAATGTCCTGATCAGCAGCGTGTCGCCGTCCGTCGAGCCGGGCAACATCCTGACCGAAGACGTGGCAATCAAGTACTCCAAGGTCAAGTGGAAGTACACGCAGCAAAAGGTCAATGGCGGCACGGGCGGTAACACGTCGGGCGGCTGGGACCTGTCGGCCAACAAGATCGCCGCCTGATGGCGCACCGGCACGATGTCCGCCAAAGGTTTCATGCCCGGGCTGTTCGACCGGCTCATCGAGCACTCCGGGCAGGCTCCGGCGGGCACCGTGCCGCGCGTGTCGCTGGAAGAGATGAAGGATTCGGTGGCGCGCGACCTGGAGGCGCTGCTGAACACCCGTACGGTCGCGCCGGAAGATGCCTTCCGGCGCTTCCCCGAGTGTGCGCGCTCCATCGTCACGTACGGCCTGCACGACTTTGCCGGACTGTCGCTGTCGAGCTTCGACGACCGCGCCTTCATCTGCCGCAGCCTGGAGGCCGCCATCGCGCGCCACGAACCGCGCCTGCGCAATGTGCAGGCCCGGCTCGAACTGCGCGATGACGCCGTCAACCGGCTGAATTTCTCGATCACGGCGCTGATGGTCGTGAGTACGGCCCACGAACCCGTGAATTTCGACGCCGTGCTGCAGCCATCGAGCCAGCATTACACCATCAGCAAGGCACGCCGCCAGGCGGTGCCGGGAGCCTGAGTTGGACCAGTTACTACCGTATTACGAACAGGAGCTCGGCTTCCTGCGCCGCCACGCGCGCGAATTCTCGGAACGCTATCCCAGGATCGCCGGCAAGCTGCTGGTCGGCGGCGAGGTGTGCGAAGACCCGCACATCGAGCGCATGATCGAATCGTTCGCCCTGCTGAATTCGCGCATCGCCAAGCGCCTGGACGACGACTACCCGGAATTCACCGAGGCGCTGTTCGAGGTGCTGTATCCACACTACCTGCGCCCATTCCCGTCCTGCTCGATCGCGCGCATGGACTTCGGTCCGGCCGCCGCGCAGCCCGGTGCCGCCGGCGAAATCCCGCGCGGCACGCAGCTCGCGACGCGGCCGGTGCGCGGCGCGCCGTGCATCTTCCGCACCGCCTATCCCGTGACGGTGGCCCCGCTGGCGCTGACGCATACCCGCTTCGACGCCATCCTGGACGCGCCCGATGCCGTGCGGCCGCCGCCGCAGGCCGCGGCCGCGATCGCGATCACCCTGTCCGCGACGGGCGCGGCATCCATCGCGGCATTGCAGCTGCCCACCTTGYGCGTGTTCATCGACGGCGAACCTTCATTCTGCGCCGCGCTGCGCGATGCGCTGTTCATGCGCGCCGTGTGCGCCTGGGTGGAGGGCGATGGCGACGGCCGCTGGGTGCCGCTGCCCGCCGTGCCGCTGCGGCCGGCCGGCTTCGACGACGACGACGCGCTGATCGATTTTCCGGCCCGCTCGCACACGGCATACCGGCTTTTGACCGAATACTTTTGCTTTCCCGAGAAGTTCAACTTTTTCGACATCGACCTGTCCGCGCTGGCGGCGGCGCTGCCGCATGGCAGCCGCACCATCACGCTGCACCTCGGCCTGTCGGGCCTGCGCGCCGATTCGAACACGGCACGCATCCTCGGCCAGCTGTCCGCCACGAACCTGCTGCTGGGCTGCACGCCCGTCGTCAACCTGTTCCGCCAGCGCGGCGAACCGATCCGGCTGACCCATACGACGGACAGCCATCCCGTGCTGGCGGATGCGCGCCGTGCCTGGGCGTTCGAGGTGCAGTCCATCGACAGCGTGCGGCTCGTGCGCCAGACGCCGCAGGGCGAATCCATCGTCGAGTTCCGGCCGTTCTATTCGCTGCGCCACGGCCAGATGCCGGACAAGAGCGGCCATTACTGGATCATGCGGCGCGATCCGCTGCTGGCCGAGAAGAGCCCCGGCTACGAAACGCAGATTTCCGTCGTCGACATCGACTTCGACCCGGCCGACGTGGAGACGGACACCCTCAGCATCGAGCTGACGTGCACGAACCGCGACCTGCCGGCCGCGCTGGCATACGGCGTGCGCGGGGGCGACCTGTTCCTCGAGGGCGGGACGACCGTGCAATCCATCGCCTTCCTGCGCAAGCCCACGCCGTCGTACCGGTTCGAGCGCGGACGCGGCGCGCACTGGCGCCTGATTTCGCACCTGTCGCTGAACCATCTGTCGTTGTCCGGCGGCGGCATCGATGCGCTGCGCGAGATGTTCGCGCTGTACGACCTGCCGCGCTCCCCGGCGTCGCAACGCCAGATCGGCGGCGTGCTCGCCGTCGAGCACCGGCCGGCCACCGCGTGGCTGCCGGGGAATCCGTTCGCCTGCAT